>CAZTMR010000001.1:0-134331 GCA_964615345.1 uncultured Dehalococcoidaceae bacterium
TGTGCACCATTCTGAGGCGGTTGCATAAGCCCTCATGTCCAGACCTCTGAGCTTACGAAATAAATATGCTTTATGAATTAGGGAATTGGATAAAGGACCGGTTAGATTGGAATAAACTAGTAAATCCTAAAGAACAAAGGTTCTTAAACCGTTTAGAATGCAAGGATGTCAATTTAGGCACGTTCATAAAAAAACAAATTACGAACTTCGAAAAAGTTAGTTATTATAGAAATAGGTTATTACACGATGGTTTAATTAGTACGAAGATTGAACTTGAAGATTTTCCTCGTAAGTTCTTCGTTTTTTTACCCCAAGAACCAAACGACGTTAATAGCTCAAGTAATGTTGACGCGATAGAATATTGTAAAGGATTGAAAGCTAATATACTTACATTGCTGGATGGAAGCTACGAGTTAATACTTCAGCATCTTAGAAACAATGGTAATCCACCTTGGTAAACCGAGTCTTGATTAAGGAGGCCATCTAATGCCACAGGCTAAAATAGGGGTCATCGGCGGGAGCGGGCTGTATGACATCGCGGGGTTGGCGGATATTGAAGAAGTTGACATAAATACGCCATTCGGCAGGCCGAGCGATACCATCGTCGCCGGAAAACTGGAAGGGATGGGGGTCGCCTTTCTCCCCCGGCACGGGCGGGGGCACCGCATCCTGCCCACCGAGGTCCCGTCAAGGGCCAATATTTACGCTTTGAAATCCCTCGGCGTAGAGCAAATCGTCGCCGTCAACTCGGTGGGCAGCCTGAAAAAAGAGCTGGTCCCCGGTAACCTGCTCATCCCGGACCAGCTCATTGACCGCACCCGGAGCCGGGTAAACACCTTTTTCGGTGACGGAGTGGTCGCCCACATCCCCTTCGCTGACCCGTTCTGCCCGGTGCTGGGGGATACGCTCTGCCGTTCCGCGCAGGAAGCCGGCGCCGTGGTGCACCGCGGCGGGACCTACGTGGTGATGGAAGGCCCCGCCTTTTCCACCCGGGCGGAATCTAACCTTTATCGCTCCTGGGGGGCGGACGTCATCGGTATGACGGCGCTGCCCGAAGCCAAGCTGGCGCGAGAGGCGGAGATATGTTACTCTGTAATCGCCTGCATTACCGATTACGATTGCTGGTACGAGGCGCACGAATCGGTCAGCGTCGAGATGATACTGGAGACCTTGCGCCGTAATATCAGTACCGCCAGAGAAATCATCAGGCTTGCCCTGGGCAGGGTTCCGGAAACGCGGGACTGCGCCTGTGCCTCGGCGCTGGCTGCGGCCATCGTTACCGCCCCGGAACTGATTCCTGAGGAGCAGAAAAAGAAGCTGGACCTGCTCATCGGCAAATATACTGGAAAGGCGTGAAACTGTGAGCGGAGTTGAATTCGGTTGCCGGCCCACCATTATCGGCAGTATGCCCCATACTGACCCTGACCAGGCGTGCGCGCAGATTGCGCGTTATCTCAAAGATATCCCCGCCTGGCCGCAGCTGCCCGGCCGGTCTTTCCTGGAAAATATGTACGTACAGTACAGCCAGGGGTTCCCCGGCGTGGTCATCGACGAAGGGAAAAAGAAGATCAAGGTTGACCGCTCCGCCGATTTGACCCAGCCGCTGGAGAATCTCTACGCCGCTTTCCTTGCGGATGACGCTGATAAGTATCCGATAACCCCGGAATACGCCGCTGGCCTGCACCGTTTTCTGGCCCGGACGGACCTGGCGCCGATGGCGGTGAAAGGGCAGGTGACCGGTCCGGTAACCTGGGGTCTGACGGTAACCGATATGGAAGGAAAAGGCATCCTGTACGATGACTTGCTCGGGGACGCCGTGCCCAAACTGCTCCGATTGAAAGCGGCCTGGCAGGAAAACCAGCTGCGGGCCGTCTCGCGGAATACCATCATCTTCATCGATGAGCCGTATATGTCCGCCTTCGGTTCGGTATCGGTGATGCTTTCCCGGGAGCAGGTGGTCGGCTTGCTGGACGAGGTATTCGGTGGGATACGGGGGCTGAAAGGGACTCACTGCTGCGGAAACACGGACTGGTCACTCCTGCTGGAGACCGGCGCCGATGTTATCAGCTTTGACGCCTATAATTACGCCCAGTCGCTGAGTCTCTATCCCGCGGAGGTGAAAAGATTTCTCGACCGCGGCGGCACGGTAGCCTGGGGCATAGTTCCCACCGATGAGGAATCGCTGCGCCGGGAATCGGTGGCTTCTCTGAAAGACCGTCTGGAAGAGGCGATGGCGCCTTTCACGGAACGTGACGTCTGTTTCCGGCAGCTTACGGCGCAGGCCCTGCTCACTCCGAGCTGTGGACTTTCTTCCCTGCCCACCGTAGAAGCGGCGGTCAGCGCCATGGAACTGCTGACTGAACTGTCCTTTGAGTTCCGGAAGCGCTACGTGTCCTGATAGCGGCGCGGGGTGGCGAAAAATTCCGCAATGGTTTATTATAGAGTTGATGAACAAGACGAAACGAGTAGCTACACTGAAACACCGCCGGAAGCGCAAGAAGCTGGTGGAGAAAAGAAAGATAGAGACATCGGCCAGGAAGTAACCGGAACCGCTGGTCGGCAGCAGGCGTGGTCTATTCCTCGATAATCGCCGCCATAATCGGGAAAGACAGTTCCTGC
The DNA here is from genome assembly GCA_964615345.1 of uncultured Dehalococcoidaceae bacterium. Lineage (GTDB taxonomy): Bacteria > Chloroflexota > Dehalococcoidia > Dehalococcoidales > RBG-16-60-22 > JACZSH01. The sequence continues at coordinate 2,620 of CAZTMR010000001.1, forward strand.
CTGATTGCTACTGGCGTTTATTTCACCGGCAGAGCCAGCCGCGCCGTGACCGGCGCCTTTCTTTTCCGGGGCGCCGCGGTGCGGCAGAGGAGAAACCAGTCGAGATGATGGAGCTAAACGAGCTTATCCCGGCGCTGCTCGACCCCAAAGCCTATCCCGAATCGGTGGGGAAAGTAACCCTGACACAGACCCAGATGTCCCTGGTTTTCCTGACCGAAAGCTATGTATATAAGGTTAAGAAACCGGTTAACCTCGGCTACCTCGATTATTCTACCCTGGAGAAGCGGCGCTACTACTGCCAGCGGGAGGTTGAGCTGAACCGGCGTCTCTGCCCGGATGTCTACCGGGGAGTGCTGGCGGTTACCCGGCAGGGGAACACCGTCGAGCTGGGGGGAGAAGGCCAGGTGGAGGAATATGCCGTGCAGATGAGCCGCTTGCCGTCTGAAGCAATGATGAACGTTTTGCTCCAGGAAGGTAGGGTGACTCCGGAAATGGTCGGCCGGGTGGCGGAAAAGCTGGCCGCGTTTCATGCCCGCGCTGTGACCGATGAAACCGTCACCTCCTTCGGTGACCTGAAAACGGTTATGGAGAATACCGGCGAAAACTTCCGCCAGACGGAAGAATACGTCGGCGGTACCATTACCCCGGAAAGCTACCGGAACATCCGGGCCTACACCACTGCTTTTATCGAGGAAAAAGCGGACCTCTTTTCCAGGCGGGCTGCCGCCGGCCGGATAAGGGACTGCCACGGTGACCTTCACGCCGCTCACGTCTGCTTCCGTGACGGCGTCTGCATCTACGACTGTATCGAGTTTAACGACCGCTTCCGATACGGGGACGTGGCTTCCGAGGTGGCCTTCCTGGCCATGGACCTGGACCATTACGGTGAACGCACCCTGTCCCGGCATTTTGTTGACGCTTACGTGACGCAAAGTCGGGACGAAGAACTGCTGGAGCTACTTGATTTTTACAAGTGTTACCGGGCGTACGTGCGGGGAAAAGTGGAAGGATTCAAGCTCGGTGACCCCCATATTCCCCCGGAAGAAAAGAACGGGATTCTGGCTACGGCCCGGGACTACTTTCGCCTCGCCGAGTCATACCTGACCTGATTGCTGTGACGCAGGGTTTGGAAGAGATACGAAGAAAGTTTCCGGAGGAAGGCATTGAGAGAGCCGTTTCTGCGCTACGTGAAAAACTCGCTGGGTTCTAATTTCCTGCTCATCGCCTGCGGTTTGCCCGGTACCTGGAAAACAGAAACCACGGAGGAGGTGTCTAAAATCACCGGCTATCCGCTGCTCCGGACTGACCTTATCCGGCTGGAGGTGCTCAGAAACGAGGATGTTTTCGATGAAAAAGTCGCCGGCAATATGAACAAGCGCGCCCTGGTCTATGAAGAGATGTTTCGCCGGGCGGAGGATAAACTGCGGACCGCCGGCGGAGTGATACTGGATGCCACCTTCGTTACCCGGGCGCTGCGGAGGCAGGCGGCGGCAACCGCGGCCCGGCACGGGCGGAGATTTATCATTCTCCAGACGGACTGTCCGCCGGAAGTGTCCATCGCCCGCATCCTGGCGCGCAGCCGGGAGGAATACGTATCCAATGCGCTCACGGAACAGGCTTACCGTAATAATCAGAAGCGGTTCGAACCGGTGGACCTGGCGGACCTGAAAAGACATTTCCCGGCCCTACCGGTGACCCACCTTGTGGTGGACACAGCCGGGGACCCGCCGGAAAGATGGTATATTACCCGGGTGACGGAGAAATAGGGCTGTTTACCGGTTCTCGCCCTGGTAGATTCCCCGGTAGCCTTCCGTCTCCCCGGCGAGACGCATAAAAACCATTTGCAGCAGCCGGGCGTTTTTTTGTATCCGGAACCCCTGAGGATGATAGACGACCAGCAGAGACTGGGAGCGCCCGGAATAACCGGCGTCCCAGACCGCCGTGTTTACCGTTGCTCCGCAGCGCAACAGGCTGGACCGGGGAGTGGCCAGCGCCATGACGTCTTTCGGCAGGTTGACCACCTCGTTGTAGGTGATACTGTAAACCCCCGGCACCAGGTCGATAAACCCCAGCCCGTCAAAAACCAGAGGCGATAGTTCCGATATCCGCCGCTGTCCATTATCCACCGCAATACAACCCGGGGCCTGAAGTATGGCCACCTCCCGCAGGGTGAGGTCGAACCCGTTGGGCTGGACCTGCTGTTCCAGGCTGATCCAGCCTTCCACCAGCGGCGGTGTCTGCTCCAGTGACCCGAGAATATCTTCCCGGGATAAAACGGCACTCATATTAACCGCTCCTTTGCCTTCCTCATCGTACAGTATACACTTTTCCCCTGCCTCTGTTCACCCCGTATTCCGGTGACCGGGGACCGGACTGACGTCTTCGCGGGGCTTTTCGCGGTTCGGCTTGACGGTCGCCGTTTACAGTGGTACCGTTTTTAGCAGGAGGGTACGGTATGATAGACACCGTCTTTTTCGACCTTTTCAATACGCTCGTCCGCTATGAGCCGTCCCGGGAAGAATTGCAGGCGCAGGCACTGGGGGAATTCGGCATAAAAGTTTCCCCGGAAAGTCTGCGCTGGCCTCTGGCGGCGGCTGACGAATACATTTATGCCGAGATTGCCCGCTCTTCCCTGGGTGAGAGGTCGGACGAGGAGCGAATGAAAATATGGGCTGGCTACGAAACCCGTCTCCTGCAGGAAGCCGGAATCGAGGCAGACCAGCAACTCATTGCGCATCTGCTGACCAGGATGAAGGACTTCAATGGGGAGATGGTGCTTTACGGGGACGTCTTGCCCGCGCTGATTGAACTTAAAGGAAACGGAGTCCGCCTTGGCCTCATTTCCAATATTGATCAGGATATCGTTCCTCTTTTTGATAAACTGGGGCTGTCCCCGTTGCTTGAGGTGGTGGTAACGTCGCAGAACGCCGGCCATAACAAACCCCACCCGGAGATATTTCGGACCGCCCTGCGGCGCGCCGGTGCCGCGGCCGCGGAATCGGCTTATGTCGGTGACCAGTACCAGGTGGACGTGGTCGGCGCCAGGAACGCCGGAATGACCGGGATGCTGCTGGACCGGAACGGCTTTTATCCGGAGATTACTGATTGTCCTCGCCTGCAAAATCTCGGCCAGGTGGCAGATTACCTGTGAGAGATGAGAGTAATACTGGAAGGTGCTGCTGACCTCGGTCAGCGGCTGGCTCGGAGCTCGCCCTGGCTCGTGCTGACCGCTGCACTGCTGATTGCCTGTCAGTCGGAGGCTCCGGCGGCGCCTGAGGAGGAAGAGATGGCTTTATCCGTTACCAGTTCCGCTTTTCAGGAAGGAGAGACCATACCCGCCCGCTACACCTGTGAAGGAGAGGATATCTCCCCGGACTTTACCTGGGACCGGCCTCCGGAAGGCACCCGCTCACTGGCGCTCATTGTTGACGACCCGGACGCTCCCGGAGGTACCTTTACCCACTGGGTGCTTTTCAATCTGCCCGCGGACACCCGGCAGTTGCCGGAGGCGATGCCGGCGCAATCACAGCTTGACAGTGGGGCGCGGCAGGGGAAGACGGATTTCGGTCGGACGGGATATGGCGGACCCTGTCCGCCGCCGGGAAAACCGCATCGCTACCGGTTTACCGTCTACGCGCTGGGCAGGATGCTTGACCTGGAAGCAGGTGCTTCCAGGTCCCGGGTGGGGGAAGCCATGCAGGGAGAAATCCTGGCCGAGGGCCGGCTCATCGGTCTCTACCAGCGGTAACACCCGTCAATGCAGATAACCAGATTTACCCAGGGGGCAGGAGCGGCACTTTCCCTGGGAGCACATCGTCTTGTAAAGGTGGAGCAGGCCCTGCTGGCGCGTCGTGGAAGCAACCTGGCGGTTGCTTAGCCCCAGCTGTACTTTCATGTGTCTTTCCAGTTTGTTTTCCGCCAGCCTGGGATAACCGAGATAGATATCAAGGGCTTTTCGGGCGGTCTCCGTACGGTGGCGTTTCCCGCGCGCAAAGGCAAAGGGCAGTACCGCGTTTACCGTGATATCCGCCGCCCGCCCACCCCCGAGAAGGGCCGGAGCTGCTTTACCCGTGAGGCGGCCGAAATCAAAGTGTCTCGCCCAGTAGTCCCCCGTGACTACCAGGAAAAGGCTTTCCAGTTCCCGGCAACTCTGTTCCGGCTTCGCCTCTGCCAGTTTCTCGTCTACGGAATGCAACATCCCCTTGGGCTGAAAGCGCTGGACCAGGTAGCTCATCGCCGCCAGGCGCCTTAACGGAGAGTTGCCCGGTCTGATCGGAGAGAATTGCCAGTCACTGTCTTTCATTACCGCTGCCGGGGGCAGGGACTTCCAGGCCTGCTCCAGTTTTTCCACCCATCCGTCCGGCGGCATCCGGTCGCCCCGCGGATAACCCGCTCGCTGCGAGGGCAGCAGCCCGGCAGTACCGATGAGCCTGGCCTGCTGACGGACCAGCCCATTTTCTTCCCCGTCCTCTCCCATTAGCGCTTCCAGGCTCCGTAACGGCACTCTGTCCGCCAGTTCCCGGAAAGGTAGTTTATTCCGGGCGTAGCCCAGGGCGGTCATTATTTCCCGGTAGAGGACCTGCCCGGCTTCGATTTCAGACAGGTTCCCATCGATTGCCTCCGCTCTGTTCAGAAAGCGTTCCCGGCCGGCGGATTCCAGAAATCCGGTGATGACACCAGCCGGCCGGAACCGTAATGTCTGCTGGCAGGGTAGACCGGCTTCGCCCGGCGAAAGCACCGGGTCTTTCGGGCTGGCAAGGCCAGCGCGGTATCTTTCCAGGCACAGGATCGGGACTCTCTCGCCGTTCTCCAGACGGGTGGTGATTTCGGTATCCCGCTGCATCACCACGTGCAGAATTACCCGGTTGTAAGCAGGGTCCCGGTGGTGGTGGTGGGCTTCCCAGTTGCTTGATTTGAAATGAATCTCAATGTCGCCCTTTTTTGTGCCCTGTCCGGTAGCGAGAACCGCATCGAGCAGATCCGCGCCCCGCTCGCGGTTGAGCCGGCCCGGGTAGATTACTCTCACCGGCTCTCCACTTTCGGTAAGCATACCCGTTCGCTTGCCGAGACACTGCTGCCAGGCTCTGAAGACAGCGCTCTCCGGAGTTGTGCTGGGCAAGGTGCACCTCTATTCTTCCCGGTGGTAAAGTAGCTGTCTTCTGACAGAATACACGGTAACGTGTATTCTGTCAAGGCTTTTCCTGATTCTTCATCGGGGAGGAGTCGTATTTGAAGCTGGCCTGTTCCGCGATTAAGGAAAGAAGGGTGGCGGAAGCTCCCCGCGGGCGGTACATGGCAGTTTCCCACTCGCTGACCGTTTGCTGGCGCGTCCCCAGTCTGGCGGCCATCTCGCGCTGGGTGAGCCCCAGGTGTTTGCGCAGTGCCTGAATGCGCTGGCTGTCCCAGCTTCCTGTTTCCACCTGAGATTTATCCGTCATACCCGGATATTACACGATTCAGTGTAAACTGTCAAAGAGTTATGAACTTGGTTGTAAAGATGCCGGACAAGAAAAAGGGAAAGATAATGAAGCAATAAGAAGAATATGATAAGAAATAAGATTTAAGTGACTGACAATACCTGTAAATACGGGAGGATAAAAATACTGTGTGTTGCGAAGGGCAGCCGGCTGCGGTAAGATGTAGGTGTTAGCACTCTCGGGGCGAGAGTGCTAAAAGATTGGCGCCAGCAAGGAATTTTGTAAAGGAGGCAGAGAGAATGGCAGTAAAACTGCAACCACTGGCTGACCGGCTCGTGGTCAAACCCATCCAGCAGGAAGAAAAAACAAAGACCGGGATCTACCTGCCGGAGACAGCCAAGGAAAAACCCCAGGAGGGAGAAGTCCTGGAAGTCGGTCCGGGCCGGATGTCTGAAGACGGGAAGCGGATTGCCATGGACATCAAAAAAGGCGATACCGTGATTTATTCCAAGTACGGCGGCACGGAAATCAGGGTTGATGACGAGGACCTGATTATCCTGCGGGAGAGCGATATTCTGGCGGTGAAAGGCTAGCTTTACCGCAAAATATTTTAGGAGGTAAATATGGCGAAACAGATAATTTATGGCGAAGACGTCCGGCATTCCCTGAAGCGGGGTATTGACGCCCTGGCGGACGCGGTCAAGGTGACCCTTGGCCCCAAAGGGCATGCCGTGGCGCTGGACAAAAAGTGGGGGGCCCCTTCGGTAATTGATGACGGAGTTACCATTGCCAAAGACATTGAACTCCCTGACCCGTTTGAGAATATGGGAGTGCAGCTGGTAAAAGAGGCGGCCAGCAAGACCAATGACGCCTGCGGCGATGGCACCACTACCTCCACGATTCTGGCCCACGCCATTATCAACGGGGGTTTCAAGAACGTGGCTGCCGGTGCCGAGCCCATGGAGCTGAAAAAAGGCATCGAGAAAGCGACTGCCGCCATAATCGACGAGTTGAAGAAGATTTCTACGGACGTCAAAGACAAGGAGCAGATTGCTCAGGTTGCTACCATTACCGCCGTCGACCCGGAGATTGGCAATCTCATTGCCGATGTTATGGATAAAGTGGGTAAAGACGGCGTGATTACCGTGGAAGAGTCCAAAGGCATTGCCTTCGAGACCGAGTTCGTGGAAGGGATGCAGTTTGACCGCGGTTATATCAGTCCCTATTTCGTTACCAATTCCGAGCGGATGGACACGGTGCTGGAAGACCCTTATATCCTGATCACCGATAAGAAAATCTCGGCAATGTCAGACCTGTTGCCCGCCCTGGAGAAGATACTCCAGGTATCCAAGAACCTGCTTATCGTGGCCGAGGATATCGATGGAGAGGCTCTGGCTACCCTGGTGGTCAACAAACTGCGCGGGACGATCAACGTCCTGGCGGTGAAAGCCCCCGGTTTCGGTGACCGGCGTAAAGCAATGCTGGAAGATATGGCCATCCTGACCGGTGGCACGGTTATCTCGGAAGAAGTCGGCCGGAAGCTGGACTCGGTTACCGTGGAAGACCTGGGCCGGGCGCGCCGGGTGACCTCGGATAAAGACAAGACGACCATTGTCGAGGGCAAAGGCTCCGACGAGGCCATCAAAGCCCGCATCAAGCAGATCAAGGCCCAGATTGAGGAGACCACCTCTGATTTTGACCGCGAGAAACTGCAGGAGCGGCAGGCCAAGCTGGTCGGCGGTGTCGCCGTCATCAAGGTCGGCGCGGCTACTGAAGTCGAACTCAAAGAGAAGAAACACCGCGTTGAGGACGCTCTTTCGGCCACCCGTGCCGCGGTCGAAGAGGGTATTTTGCCCGGCGGCGGAGTCGCCCTGCTCAATTCTGCGGCCAGCCTGGATAAACTGGAGGTCACCGGGGATGTGGCCACCGGCGTCAATGTTGTCCGTAAAGCGGTGGAGGAGCCTATCCGCTGGATCGCCAGCAACGCTGGTAAAGACGGCTCGGTAATTGTTGATGCCGTCAAGAAGAGCCCCACCGGTGAAGGCTACAACGCCGCGGACGATACGTTCGTCGATATGGTCAGCAAAGGTATCATTGACCCCACCAAGGTAGTGCGGACGGCTTTACAGAATGCCGCCAGCATCGCCGCCATGGTGCTGATCACGGAATCTCTGGTAACGGATATTCCGGAAAAAGAGAAGGCATCGGCGATGCCGCCCGGCGGTGGTATGGAAGGCATGATGTAGTCCGGCCTGCCCTGATACGGCGGTTAGAAATAGCCGCGGCTAAAGAGCCGCGGCTATTTCTATCTTTATAGAATCGGGCGTCAGGCTCTAAAGAGTGAGTAACTCTTCCAGTGACTCGTCTGGCTCCACCGGCCCCACCAGCGCCAGGCGCAGCCGGGCACCGGTCAGCAGTTCTTCGGCCATCTGCCGCAACTCTGCCACGGTAATCGCATCGATTATCGTGAGCACCTGGTCGGCGGTCAGGATGCGGCCGGTTAGAATTTCCTGGCCGCCCATCCAGCCGGCCACGTTTCGGTTGTCCTCCATGCGCAGCAGCAGGTGCCCCCGGGAATACCTTTTTGCCTTGGCCAGTTCGGCTTCAGGCACCGGCTCTTTAAGCTTTCTCAGTTGCTCCACGATGGCGGAGATAGCCGTCTTCAGGTTTTTCGGCTCCATCCCGGCGGAGATGATAAGCGAACCGGTGTCCTGAAAATGGTCGGTAAAGCTGCTGATGTTGTAGACCAGCCCCATCCTGTCCCTGATTTCGGCGAAAAGCCGGCTGCTCATCCCTTCCCCGAGGATAACGTTGAGCAGGTCAAGGTGGAAACGTCTGGGGTGAAGCAGCGGCAGACCGGGTAGCGCCAGGCAGAGGTTGGCCTGCTCCGTGGCCCGGGTTTCTATTTTCACCCGCGGCCGCGGCATCTCCGGCACATAACCGGAGTAACCGGGGCTGCACTGCCGGTGGTTCCATCCTCCCAGGCGCCGCTGCACGACATCTGCCATCTCCCGGTGGCTCATACTCCCGGCAACGGCCACCACCACGTTATGCGGCTGGTAATGGCCGGCCAGGTAATCAAGGATGTTATCCCTGGTGATGGCCGAGACGGTTTCCCGGCTGCCGGCGATATCCCTCCCCAGGGGATGCCCCGGCCAGAGGAGCTCATCGATGAGCAAAGCTACCCGTTGTGAAGGGACGTCATTGCACATATTGATTTCTTCGATGATTACCTGTCGCTCTTTTTCGATGTCGGCAACGTCAAACCGGGAGTTCAGGAGCATATCGGATAGGACTTCAAAAGCGGTCTCGAAGTAGTTCCGGGCTACCTTGCACCAGTATACGGTCAGCTCTTTGTCCGTGCCGCCGTTGAGAATTCCGCCCACCCCCTCGATGGCGGTGGAAATGTCGCTGGCGCTCGGGTATTTTTCGGTGCCCCGGAAGCAAAGGTGCTCGATGAAATGGGAGACGCCGGCGTAGGACTCCGGTTCATGGCGTGAACCGGCGCCGATGAAGATACTCGTGGAAACGGAGCGGGTTTGGGGCATGGTGGCGGTTACCAGACGCAGACCGTTATCGAGCGTGGTTTGATGAAACAAAAACTTTCCTTCCCCCGACTTTGCTGACATTTTATTATGGCGCCGGGGCGGTGTCAATTCGGGCCGGGAACGCACGCCCTTGTCAGGAAAGTGGTACTGTGCCATAATGGACTCGTCGTTTGGACCTTGACTCAGGCGCAAAACGGTGCCTGATTCTTAATGAAACGCCCGGGCTGCCGGGTGTCTGGAAAGCAGGTGTCATGGAGATTATCCGGTCCGCCCTGGCTAGAGGCCAGATGTCACTGAACGAGCATGATTCCAAACTGATTTGTTCCTCTCTCGGTATCCCGGTCTGCCGCGAGGTTATCATTGGCGGCGCTGATGAGGCCGCTGCGGAAACGGAGAAAATAGGTTTCCCGGTGGTGCTCAAGGCCATCGGCGAGAAACTGCTGCACAAGACGGAAGCCGGCGCCATTGCCCTGAATCTGGCTGACACCGCCATGGTGCGGCGGGAAGGCAGGCGGCTGCGGCAAGTCCCCGGTAGTGAAGCTCTCCTTTTACAGGAAATGGTCCCGGGCAGCCGGGAACTTGTCTGTGGGCTGGTCCGGGATGACCATTTCGGGCCCTGCGTTATGTTCGGCCTCGGCGGCGTCCTGACCGAGGTCTTTCAGGACGTGGTCTTTCGGGTTGCCCCCCTGGCGGAAAGAGACGCCCGGGAAATGGTCACGGAAATCCAGCACCGGAGAATACTTGAACCGTTCCGCGGCGAAGCCGCGGTTGACCTTGATGTTCTGGTGCGGGTGTTGCTGGCGCTCGGGGACACCGCGCGGCGATACCCGGAAGTGCAATCGGTTGACATCAACCCGCTAAAAATCAGACCGGACGGCACGCCGGTGGCGGTAGACGCCCTGGTGACGCTGGCTCCGGACCGGTCGGGCGGGACGGCTCCCGCGGAAAAGCCGGTGAGAAAAGAAGGCTTAAGACGCTTCTTTGAACCGGAAAGCGTGGCCGTTATCGGGGCCTCGGCGGCGCGCGGTAAGGCCGGCAATACCGTGGTGCGCAATATCCTGGCCAACGGTTATACCGGCCGGCTTTACCTGGTGAACCCCAAAGGGGGCGAGATTGAAGGGATACCGGCGTATACCTCGATTGATAAATTGCCGGAGGGAGTGGCGCAGGCCATAGTCATGACCCCTGCCCGGACCACCGTCCAGGCGGTCAGGGATTGTGCTGCCCGGGGTATACGCTACATCGTGCTGGCGGCGGGAGGTTTTTCCGAGGTAGACGAAGAGGGAGAGAACTTGCAACGGGAGCTATCCCGGGCCATCGCCGAGACCGGCGTCCGCGCCATCGGCCCCAATACCTCCGGCCATACCTCCACCCCCTACCAATTCACTTCCGGCTTTTTTCCGTTGGGTAAAATTCCCCGCGGTAATATTTCTTATATCGCCCAGACCGGGAACTTCGCCACCCATACCATGCGCTATATCGCCACCGGAGAGAACTTCGGCGTGGCGCGGGTGATGGGGCTGGGGAACAAGATAGACATTGACGAGAGTGAAGTGCTCGAATATTACGCCGAAGACCCGGAGACGAAGGCCATTTTTATGTACTTGGAAGCCATCAAGCGACCGGAACGGTTCCTGGAAGTTGCCGGTCAGGTCACCAGGACCAAGCCGGTCTTTCTGCTCAAGGGCGGCAGTACCGGCGAAGGTTCCCAGGCGGCGATGACCCACACCGCAGCGCTCGCTTCCGACGAGAGGATAATCGATGGCGCCATCGCCCAGGCCGGGATTACCCGGCTCTATGATTACTCTCACCTTTTCCTGGTAGCCAAGGCGATATCCTCTATGCCGCTGCCGAAAGGTAACCGGGTGAGCTTTCTGGCGCCTTCCGGGGCGATGCTGGTGGTGCTGGCTGACCTGTGCTACCAGCGCTGGGGATTGACCGTACCTGAACTCGAGGAATCAACCCGCCGGCGCCTGCAGGAAATAAGCCCTCCGTTCATCCGGATGCGTAACCCGGTAGATATCTGGCCTTCGGCGCTGGCGCACAGCATCAAGTTCAGCTACCGGGAGGGAATCGAGGCGCTGATGCGGGACGCTAACATCGACGCCATCGTGCCGATTATGATGCTGACCGACGCCGTGGGCGTGCCGCCGCTGGACTTCCTCGTCGAACTGGCGGAAAGCTACCCGGAAAAGCTGCTCTATGTAACTTTCAGCGGCGAAAAACACCATATGGAAGCCGCCAAAGCGTTCCTGGAACCGCGGGGGGTGCCTACCTTTCCCCTGATAGAAGAGCCTTTCGAGGTGCTGTCCGTGCTGAACCGCTGCCGGCAGGCGATGACCCGTCCCCGGTGACCGGTTCTGGATTGACTTAAATCCTGGTGATTGCTAACATAAAATAGGGAGGAGGAGGTAAAGGTATGCGGGATAAGGTGAAGATAGCCGGGGTACAGATGGATCCCCGGTTTGAACAGGTAAGCCAGAACCTGGAGAAGATTTTAAGCGAGACCCGGACGGCCGCCCGGAGCGGCGCTGACCTGGTTGTATTTCCGGAATGTGCCCTCACCGGATATATGTTTACCAGCCGGGAAGAGGCGCAGCCATTCATGGAGACCGTCCCCGGGCCGGGAACGGAACGGCTGGCGGAAAGCTGCCGTGAACTGGGTGTATACCTGGTGGTAGGGCTGTTGGAGAAATCCGGGTACCGGTGTTATAACTCGGCGGTATTGCTGGGGCCGGACGGGATTATCGGCAACTATCGTAAAAACCACCTTCCCTATCTGGGTATTGACCGCTACCTGGATGCCGGGGAAGAATGCGCCCGGGTCTATCCTACTCCCGTCGGGAACCTCGGGTTGAATATCTGTTATGACTGTCTTTTCCCGGAGAGTGCCCGTACTCTGGCGTTGCAGGGAGCGGACATCGTGGTCTTGCCCACCAACTGGCCGGCCGGCCGGGACAAGCTGCCCCGCTACCTGGTCAATACCCGCGCTCTGGAGAACCGGGTGCATTATGTGGCCGTAGACCGGGTGGGGGTGGAGCGGGGTTCCGGTTTCCTTGGTCACAGCAAGATTGTCAATGCCCTGGGGGACACGCTGGCGGAGGCCGGCGCCGATACCGAAGAGACCATCTACGGCGAAGTAGACCTGTACGAAGCCAGGCAGAAGCACATCGTCTTCAGGCCCGGGGAGTGGGAAATCGATCTCGTGCGTCACCGGCGGCCGGAGCTCTACGGAGAAATTACCCGGGGCCGCGGGAAATAAAGCTGAAGAGTCCAAAAATATGACGAAAAAAGCAACAATGACAGACCGGCTGCCGCTGTTTCCTCTGACCTCGGAGGTAAACGAAACCGGACATCTCGTTATCGGCGGCCGTTGCGCGGTGGAGATGGCGGTTGAGTACGGTACGCCGTTATACGTTTTTGACGAGGCTGACCTGCGCTTCCGCTGCGGGGAGTTTCTGCGGGAATTCAGGCAGCGCTACCCGGACACGATGGTTATTTACGCCGGAAAGGCCTGTCTTAACCGTGCGCTGGCAAGCATCCTGAAAGAGGAAGGGCTGGGTCTGGACGCCGTTTCCCTCGGGGAATTGAGCATCGCTTATGGAGCAGGTTTCCCCATGGAACAGATCTACCTCCACGGCAACAACAAGTCCGGGGCGGAGCTTGAGGCTGCCCTCGACTGGGGGGTCGGCCGCGTCGTGGTGGACAACTTCCAGGAACTATCCCTCTTGGACGGCATGGCCAGGGAAAAAGGAGCGGTGGTGGATGTGCTGCTGCGCTTGACGCCGGGCATTGACCCCCATACCCACCGCCACATCACTACCGGCACCGTCGACAGCAAGTTCGGTTTTACGCTGTCCACCTGGGAAGAAGCAGTCGCCCGGTCTCTCCGGACGTCCGGTCTGAGGCTGGTCGGGTTGCATTTTCACCTCGGTTCGCTGCTCGTGGAAACTGAGCCTTATCTGGAAGCTATCGGGATGGTGCTTGGCTTCGCTGCGGAGATGAAACGGAGATACGGGTTTATACTGAAAGAGTTGAATGTGGGCGGCGGATTCGCCCTCCGGCATACTATGGCGGCGCCGGTACCCCCGGTGGCCGCTTATGCCGGGGCCATTGCCGGGGCCATAAATCGGCACTGCCGGGAGCTGGGCCTGGAAACGCCCCGTCTGGTCATCGAACCCGGTCGGGCGATAGTAGGTCAGGCGGGCGTAGCCCTCTACTCGGTGGGAGTTATCAAGGATATCCCCGGCGTCCGGCGGTACGTAGCCGTCGACGGCGGAATGGGTGACAATATCCGGCCGGCGCTTTACGATGCCGACTACGAAGCGGTGGTGGCGAATAAAATGAAGGACGCGGAAGCTGGAAAAGTTACCGTGGCCGGCAAGTTCTGTGAATCAGGCGACATACTTATCCGGGATATCGGGCTACCGGAAGTTTCTCCCGGCGATGTACTGGCCGTGGCCACTTCTGGTGCATACTGCCTGGCCATGGCCAGCAACTACAACGCTTCTCTGAAACCGGCGGTAGTGATGGTGAAAGACGGGGAAGCGCGCCTTGCCCGGCGCCGGGAAAACCTGGCCGATCTGGAGCGGTGCGATGTCTCTTGAAGAGGGAGAATTATGGGCTGGCAGGTAATGGGGCAGGACCGGGTTACCGCCCTGTTCCAGCGCAGTCTGGAAAGAAATGTGATGGCGCACGCCTATCTCCTTATTGGGCCGCCGCACGTGGGCAAAATGACCCTGGCACTGGATATCGCCGCCGCCCTCAACTGTGATACTGCCGAAAGTCCCTGCGGGGAGTGTGCGGCATGCCAGAAAATCAGAGCTTCCAAGCACCCTGATGTTCAGGTCATCGGTCTGGCGCAAAAGGAGGACACCACCGAGGCCAGGAATATCAGCACCGAACAGATAAAAGAGATGCAGCACGCGGCCAGCCTGCCGCCGTTCGAAGGTAGACACAAGGTGTTCGTCATCGAGGGTGTGGAGCTTCTCTCCATGGAAGCGGCCAATCGATTTCTCAAGATACTGGAGGAGCCGGCCGACCGGGTAGTCTTTCTTCTGCTGGCAACCAGCGAGAGACTGCTGCCGGAGACGGTCGTTTCCCGCTGTCAACGCCTTGAACTGAGGCCGATGCCACCGGCGGAGCTGGAGACAGTGCTGCAAAGCCGCTGGGCCGTTGCGCCGGAGAAGGCCAGGCTCCTCTCCCGGCTGTCCCACGGGTGTCCCGGCTGGGCAATCTTGGCTGACCGTGACGATAGCCTCCTTGAGGAACGGAATGAGAAGCTGGAAACCATGCTGGAGCTACTGGATAGCGGGTACGAAGAGCGCTTCGATTACGCCGGTCATCTGGCTGCCATTTTCGGGCGCCGCCGGACGTCCGTGCAGGAACTGCTCGCCCTGTGGCTTGACTGGTGGCGTGACCTGCTGCTGGCCCGGACGGGTTGTGGGGAAATGGTGACTAATATCGACCGTAAAGATGCGCTCGAGGCAGCGTCAGCGGAGTACAGCCTGGCGCAGACAAAAAGATTCATCGAAAATATTCAGGCGGCTGGAGAGCAGCTCAAACAGAACGCCAATCCGCTGTTGGCTCTGGAGGTGCTCATGCTTGATATGCCTGGAAAGGAGAAGCGCGGCGAGAAAAATGCTGCTGCGCGATAACCACGGAAAAATGGCGGAAATAGTTGGTATACGCTTCCGGAGAGCCGGAAAGGTCTATTATTTTGACCCGGCCGGAATTGAACTGAAACCCGGTGACTGCGCTGTCGTCGAGACCGCTCGCGGCCTGGAGCTGGGTCGGGTGGTCATCGCCCCGGAGCAGGTGGTGGCCAATGAGACGGCGGAAACGTTGAAGCCGGTCAAGCGGAAAGCAGAACCGGAAGATATTCAGCGGGCCGGGGAACTGGATAAAAAAGCGGAAGAAGCCCTGGTAGAATGTGCCGAAATGATTGCTGAACTCCGGTTACCGATGAAGCTGATAACCGCCGAGTTTACCCTTGAGGGTAACCGGCTGTTGTTTTTGTTCAGTGCCCAGGAGAGGGTGGACTTTCGGGAGCTGGTGCGGCGGCTCACCCGCCGGTTTAAAGTGCGCGTTGAGTTGAGGCAGGTAGGCACCCGGGACGAAGCCAAGCTGCTCGGCGGCTTTGGCCGCTGCGGGCGGACGCTCTGCTGCGCCAACTTCATCTGTGAATTTGCCCCTGTTTCCATCAAGATGGCCAAAGAGCAGAATCTCCCCCTCAACCCGATGAAGATTTCGGGCGTTTGCGGTCGTCTGATGTGCTGTCTGGGCTACGAGAACGAGCATTATCACCAGATGAAGGGAAAGCTGCCCAAAGTGGGCCAGCAGGTGTCCACTCCTCGCGGAGAAGCCAGGGTCATCGGGACGAACCCGCTGAAGGAGACGGTACTGGTACAGACGGAAGACCTGCCGGGTCTGGAGTTTCCCCTCAGCGAAGTCTCCTACTAGAGGTTACTGCCAGAGCAGGTACTTCTTCCACTCGCTCCGGGTCTCGCGGTAGTGGTATGGAATAAAAAAGGACACCATTCTCGGGTTGGTGGGTTCGCGTTTCAGTACCATCCCCGCTTCCCTGGGAGTCCGTCCCGCCTTGCGCCGGTTGCAGACGGTGCAGGCGCTGACTACGTTTTTCCAGGTATGTTCTCCGCCCCGGAAACGGGGCAGGACGTGGTCCAGGGTGAGCTGCCGGGTTTCCTTTCCGCAGTACTGGCACTGGTAGCGGTCCCGGTTAAAAATCTCAAAGCGGGTCAGTTTCCTCTGCCGGTAAGGACGCCGGACCATATACCCCAGCCGGATTACCGAGGGCAGCGGAAAGGCCTCCCTGGCCGAGTGGACAAAGCCGGCACCGTTTTCCAGCATCTCCGCCTTGCCCTGATGTACCAGCACCAGAGCCCGGCGGGCCCGGCAGATGGTTAATGGCTCGTAGCTCTGGTTCAACACCAGCACCGGGATGTTTATCATTGCTGAGGCTTCTTCCACTATCTGGATATCCTCATTTTACCCGTAAACTGTCGCCGGTGCAAACGGAAGACCGGAAAGCTCTTACCGGCCGTAGAGAAACTGCTTCGGCGCCAGTTGCTGCCAGACTTCATCGCAGGCAGAGATTTCCTCCGCAGACAGGATTATCTCCGTGGCGTTCAGGTTATCTTCCAGCTGTTCCCGGGAAGATACCCCGCTGATTATCGAGGTGACGTTGGGGTTGTTCAATATCCAGGCCAGGGAGAAATGGGTCAGGTTATGACCATGTTCCCCGGCAATCCTCTTTAGCCTGTTTACCGCCTCGAAATTACGCTCTGCCCAGTAACGGTTGCTGTACATCGGGCCCAGGCGTTCTACGGTGAACCGTCCCGGCGGCGGTGGCTTGGTCGGGTCGTGCTTGCCGGTAAGCAGCCCCGCGGCCAGAGGATTGTAAACGCATACGCCCACATTGTCCTCGGCGCAGAGGGGCAGCAGCTCGTACTCAATGTCCCGGGTAATCAGGTTATAGGGCGATTGCACACACTCGAACCTGGCCAGGTTTTTTCTCTCGCTGACGCACAGCGCCTTGGCCAGCTGGAAGGCACGGAAGTTGGAACAGGCGATATAGCGTACCTTGCCCTGGCGGATCAGGTCATCGAATGCCCGCAGTGTCTCCTCGATGGGAGTATTGTAGTCCGGTTTGTGGAGATAATAAAGGTCAATAAAGTCCGTGTCCAGCCGGCGCAGGCTGTCTTCGATATCCTTCATAATATGCTTGCGCGAGGCGCCTTCATCGGTAACCGCCGGGCCTGATTTCCAGCCCCCCATTTTGGTGGCCAGGACCACCGAATGACGGTTCTGCTTTATCGCCCGGCCGACCATTTCTTCTGACCGTCCGTCGGAGTAAGAGTCGGCGGTGTCGATAAAGTTAATCCCTGCGGAGAGCGCGTAATCAACTATCCGGGTCGCCTCGGCTTCGTCCGTCTGCAGCCCGAAAGTCATCGTGCCCAGGCAAATCTCGGAGACTAACAGCCCGCTGTTACCCAGTTTCTGATAGCGCATCATCGCCTCCTTCCGGCGGTGCCGGCCCCGGTTGACCGGGAGTTTTTGTTTTTAACCGTTCCTCTTTTACTTGAAATATATACCTTATCCGCGCTGTTTCTGCAACGCCTCCGGGTTGACGCAATTGGGCGGCAGTTCACCGTTCAGCCCGGCCAGCAGGTTGACGGCGGCCATGTTCGCCATCTTGGTGCGGGTGGCCACGCTGGCGCTGGCGATATGAGGCGCAATCACTATATTGTCCAGTGTCAGCAGCGGGTCATCCATCGGAATCGGCTCCGGCTCGGTTACGTCCAGTCCGGCGGCGAAGATCTGTTTGTTCTTCAGCGCCTCGTAAAGCGCCTTGGGGTCGACCACCGGCCCGCGGGCGCTGTTGACCAGGACGGCCGTCGGTTTCATGGCGGCAAGCTCTTCGGCGCCAATCATATGACGCGTCTCCGCGGTCAGCGGCACGTGCACGGAAACAAAATCGGCCCGGGACAGCAGTTCCTGAAGGTCGGCCACGTATTCGAGGCCCAGCGCCGCTTCCTCTTCCGGCTTTCTCCGCACCACGTCATAATAGATTATTTTCATGTCAAAGCCGCGGGCGCGCTTGGCCATCTCCATCCCGATGCGCCCGGAGCCGATAATGCCCATGGTGGCATGGTGCACGTCGTGTCCCAGCAGTATCATCGGGCCCCACGTCTTCCACTGGCCTTTTTGCGTGTACTGGTGTCCTTCCACCACGCGCCGGGCGGCGGCGAGAAGCAGCGTGAAAGCAAAATCGGCCGTGGTCTCTGTCAGTACGCCGGGGGTGTTTCCCACCAGGATGCCGCGGCTGGTAGCTTCCGGGACACTGATGTTGTCAAAACCCACCGCCAGGTTGCTGACCACTTTTAACCGGGGAGCAGCGTCCATGATTTCGGCGTCTATCTTATCGGTCAGGATGGAAAGCAGCCCGTCGATATTTCGTACCTTTTCCAGATACACATCTCGTGGCGGGGGAAGCTCACCTTCCCACAGTTCCATCTCGGTGGCACCGGCTATCCTGTCCAGCGCTTTCGGCGCTATCTTCCGGGAAACAAATACTTTAGGTTTTGGCATTTATCTTTCTCCTTTGCGGCCTTTATTTCAGAGGCGGCATACGAATAATCGCATGGCGCACTCTGCGGCGTTCGAAATGTATTTATCCGCCACCGCCATAGACTGCTCGAGGCTGACGGGGCCGGGGGCGATGCTGAGCACGGCATCGATTCCCTGCTCGTATACCACCCGGCAGTCGTCGGCCACTTCCCCGGCGAGGGCGATGACCGGTGAACCGAACTCCTTGGCTTTCAGGGCTACGCCGGTGGGTACTTTTCCCATCGCTGACTGACAGTCAATCCTGCCTTCCGCGGTAAAAACCAGGTCAGCCCCTTCCAGGTCGGCAACCAAGTTGGTCGCCTCGATAACCACGTCGATACCCGGTATCATCTGCGCCTTGAGAAAGACCATCAGCCCCATCCCTAGGCCACCGGCGGCGCCTGCCCCCGGCACGTCTCTGTAATCCACTCCCAGGTCTTTCCGTATGACATCTGCGTAATGGGCCAGTGCCGCGTCCAGCTGAGCCACCAGCTCCGGAGTGGCTCCTTTCTGGGGGCCGTAAATGGCGGAAGCCCCGCGCGGTCCGCAGAGAGGGTTGTTTACGTCACTGGCCAGGGTCACCTCGAACCCTTCCAGCCGGGGGTCAAGGTTGGAAACGTCAATGTGTTCCAGTCTGGCCAGCGCCGCCCCGCCCGGAGGAAGCTCTTTGCCTTCAGCGTCAAGGAAACGGGTACCCAGTGCCCGGGCCATACCGGCCCCGCCGTCATTGGTGGCGCTGCCCCCGATGCCGATGATTAGTTTCCGGCAACCTCTGTCCAGCGCCGCCTGGATTAGTTCCCCGGTGCCGTAGGTGGTGGCGACAAGCGGGTTGAGCTTCTCGCGGGGTACCAGGGGCAGACCGGAAGCGGACGCCATTTCGATTACCGCGGTAACTTTATCGCTCAGGATGCCCCAGTGAGCGCTGACGCGTTCTCCCAGCGGGCCGGTTACTCCGGTGGTTACTATTTCTCCCCCGGTGGCGTCTACCAGCGCCTGGACGGTGCCTTCGCCGCCGTCGGCCATCGGTTTCAGTACGGTCATGGCGTCGGGAACGATGCGTTTTACTCCGGTCTCGATGGCACGGGCCACCTCAAGGGCGGTAAGATTGCCTTTAAAACCCTGCGGAGCAATGACAATTTTCACGCTATGACTCCTTGATTAATCAAAAGCGGGCTCGAGTTCCGCTGCCGCTCAGGCTTTATTCGTCATTTGCCCCGTAGGCAAGGTCGAGTAATTCGACGATTTCCGTGGTGCGGGCGGGTATTCCGTGTTGCTTTACCCCGTAGGCAAGCTGCATCACGCACCCCGGGCAGCTGGTGGTCAGTATATCGGCGCTGGTCTGCCCTAAATTGTCCATCTTGCGGTCGAGCACTTTCATGGACAGGTCATAATGGTTGAAGGCATAGCTTCCCGCCGCGCCGCAGCACATGTTTGCTTCCTTCATTTCCACGAACTCAATACCCGGGATGCTTTTCAGTACGGTACGCGGCTGCTGCCTTATTTTCTGGAAGTGTGCCAGGTGGCACGGGTCATGGTAGGTGACCTTTTTCTGTATCGTCTTCATCTCCGGATTCAACCCGATATCGACCAGGAACTCGCTTAAATCTCTTACCTTGCTGCTGAATCCGGACGCTTTTTCCTTCCACTCCTCGTCAGCCGGGAACAGCTTTGCGTACTCCTTGAGGAAAGAGCTGCAGCTGCCGCACGGGGTGATGACGGCGTCCACGTCCAGGCTGCGGGCGGTATCGATGTTCTTTCGCGCCATCTCCCGGGCGGAGTCCGTATCTCCGTAGCCGGCAGCCGGTAGTCCGCAGCAGATGAATTCCGGCACCACCACGTCCACCCGGTTCTTATTCAAAACACGCACCGTGGCGGCGGCTACGCGAGGTGAAAGGTTGGCGGCGTGGCAGCCAACGAAATAGGCCACCCTGTACTTCGGGTTCTCGATTGGTTTTACCTGCCGGGCGATTGCCGCCAGCCCCTCGGACGAGGGAACCGGCGGGACGATAGCTTCCGCCTTGCCGGCATCCCCGATTAGCCGCGTCAGCCTTGTTTTCCGGGCCGCGGTCCGCAGGCCGGTAGCGTCGGCCAGGTGCAGGAGCCGGGACACTTTGTGCAGCCGTGAGGGACTCGGCAGCAGTTTCCGGAAGAGCATTTTCTGTATCCAGGAGTTTCCCTGCTGCTTGAGCATCTCTTCCCGGGCGCTTAAGATGATATCGGCGGTCTTTATCGCCGGCGGGCAGTGCTCCACGCAGTTATTGCAGGTCAGGCAGTGGAACACCGGGTCTTCTATTTCGGCCAGTTCCAGCCTGTTATCGAGCAGGGCATCCCGCACCATCTCAATGCGTCCCCGCGCCGTCTCCCATTCCACGCCGGTAACCTTGTACATCGGACAACCGGCCTGGCAGAAACCGCATTTGTTGCATTTGCGCAGCGCAACCGCTATCTCTTCAGCCAGGGCCATGTCTAAACTCTTCCCCACACCAGCTTCCCCGGGTTTAAAACGTTCCGGGGGTCAAACTGTTCCTTCAGTGAACGCATAATCTTATAATCGTCTCGCGGCGGAAGGACGGTGCCATTTTCCCGAAAACGCGGCGCGGCAAAATCCACGATAAAGAAGCCTCCCAGGCCGGCGGCTGTTTCCTTCAATTCGCTGATAACAGCAGAGGGGTCCGCCTCGTTTTCATCGAAGCGGGCGTAAAGAATGCCATTGTAGCCGTGCACGGTAACTCCCGCGGCTAATCCTTGCTTCGCCGCCGTTTCCCTGATGGCCCGGAACATTTCTCCCTGGTTGCTGAGTGGCACTGATGCTTTTCCCCGCACTACGGCAGGGCCGGCGAAGAGCGATTGGTGTGTTCGGCGGTAGACATCCTTGCTTTTGCTCGCTTTCGCGTCTTCCAGGACAACGGTCCGGCGTGCACCGCCCTCTCCGGCTATGACGCCGATGTCTTTCTGGTGCCTCTCTACATCTTCCCGGTTGCCGTCTACGTTTATCATCAGCAAAACATCGTTTTCACCGAGTGAAGGCCCTCCTGCCGTCTCCAGGTAGCGTCCGGTTGCCCCGTCCATCATTTCCACCGAGACCGGTGTCAGTTTGGAAACCAGCAGCCGGGAAACTACCTGGAAAGCGTCTTCGGCGCGGGAGAATGCTATGAGTAGACTCCGGCTCGCTTCCGCTTGCGGTAACACCCGTATAACCGCATCCGTGATGATTCCCAGCGTTCCCCACGAGCCGATAAGCAGCTTGCACAGGTCGATGCCAGCCACGTTTTTCATCGTCTTGCCGCCGGTCCGGATAATATCTCCGGTGGGAGTGACCGCCGTCACTCCCAGGAATATATCACGCGCCGTCCCGTAAGCGGCCCGCAGCGGACCGCTGGCGTTGGTCGCCAGTTCCCCGCCGATGGTTGACGTCTCCATGCAAAACGGGTCAAAGGGAAGGGAAAGTCCCTCTTCCGCCAGCTTTTTCTGCAGATCGGCGTTGACCGTGCCGGCCTCTACCTGGATGGAAAAGTTGCTCGCATCGAGCTCGACCATTTTGTTAAGCTGTTTCAGGCTGATGACCACGTCGGCCCCGGTGAGGCGGGGGCCGCTCGATTGTTTTGTGCCGCTTCCCCGGGGGACGATGGATTTTCCGAACTCGTTCCCGAGTTTGATCACCTCTGATATTTGCTCGGCGCTGGAAGCGGAGACAACTACTGCCGGCGTCAGGCCGTCCACGGCATGTTCAGTGGTAACCTGTTCGTCCACGAATACGCTGGCAGCACCGGCCGCATCGGAAAGTCGCTGGAGAAAAGCCGGCTGTTCTCCAGATGGTGGTGTCATTACCCGGCCACCTCCACCTTTTCCGGGAGGGCCTCTTCTTCTGCGGGGAGCAGTTTTCCCGGGTTTAAAATACCCTCCGGGTCAAAAACGTCTTTTACTAGCTGCATTATGCCCAGGTCAGCTGGGCTGAACATGGCGTTCATGGCGTGCAATTTTTCCAGGCCTACCCCGTGCTCTCCGGTGATGGTGCCGCCCAGGGAAAGGCATATCTCCAGGATATCCTCCCCGGCGTTCCGGGCGGCGGCCTGCTGCTCTTCGCTGCTAATGTCGAACAGAATAAGCGGGTGCAGGTTGCCATCGCCGGCGTGCGCCACGTTGGCGATGGTAACCCCGTATTTCCGGGCTATCTCGCCTACCTGGTGCATCGCCTCGACCATTCTATTACGGGGCACGGTGCCGTCCATGACCACGTACTGGGGGCAGATTCTGGCGATGGCCCCGAAGGCTCCCCGCCGGCCCTGCCAGAGAGCGGCCTTTTCTTCAGCGCTTTGCGCTACGCGCAGTTCACGCGCCTTGTTCCTTTCGCATATCCCGGATATGTCTTTGATCTGCCGTTCCAGGCTGTCATCCAGTCCTTCCAGCTCCACGAGCAGTACCGCTTCTGCATCCGTGGGATAGCCGGCGGACGCGCCCTGCTCGATTACCTGGCACAGCGTTTTATCCAGGAGTTCCAGAGCGCCGGGAATGATTCCGGCGCTGATGATATCGGACACCGTCTGGCTGGCCTTTTCCAGGGTGTCAAAAATGACCAGCAGCGTCCTTGAAGTTTCCGGTTTGGGGACGATATGCAGTATCATACTGGTCACGATGCCTAGAATGCCCTCCGAGCCGATGAGCAGTCCTCTCAGGTCATAGCCCGGGTTGTCCTCGACGTTCCCGCCCACGTTGATTACCTCTCCGTCAGCGAGGACTACTTCCATCCCGTAGACGTACTTGGAGGTCACCCCGTGTTTCAGGCAGTGCGGGCCGCCGGCATTCTCTCCTACGTTACCTCCCAGTGTAGATGTTTTCTGGCTGGCCGGGTCTGGAGGGAAAACAAAATCGAACGGCGCCAGGGCGTTCTGCAGGTCCAGGTTGACCACTCCCGGCTGGACCACAGCCCTGCGGTTGGCCGTATCTATGCTCAGGATACGGTTCATCCGGCTCATCTCCAGGATGATACCTCCGTGCTCCGGTATGGTGCCGCCGGACAAGTTGGTGCCGGCACCACGGGCGGTAACCGGTATCTTTTCCCGGTGGGCGGCCTTCATTATTACCGAGACATCGGCGGTGGACCGGGGAAAGAGGATGACCTCCGGCGTTTTCTGTAATGACGTGGAGTCATAGGAGTAAGCCAGCAGGTCTTTCCGGGAAGACAGGATATTATCACGCCCCACGATTCGGGTCAGTTCTTTAAGCAAACCCTGTTGTATCAAACTGCTGTCACCTCGTTTGTACCATAATACACCCTTTAGAAGGCAGAAACGCAGCAGAGGCTGGAGAAGGCGTATTGATAATCAGCCGTCTTAAAGCCTGGCCCACGCCTCCATAAGTGTCCGCTTGGCGTTGGCAACCACCACCCCGGCGCTTTCCCCGCTCAGCGGCTTGACCTCGAAGGCGACGACGTTCTGCTTGCCCTCTCCGATGTACCCGATATCCATCAGGGCTTTCAGGAAGAGTTTGACTTCTTCCACGTCGTTCACCCCGCCGGGAATGCCGAACCGCGGGTGCTTGTCCCCGTAAGCGGGATGGTTCTTGTCCTTGAGCATGCAGGTGCCGATGTGGATATGAGCCAGGTAGTCTTGGGCGGTTTGCAGGGCATACTCGGCGCTCTCTTCCAGCAGCGGCAGATGGCTCAGATCCACCATCAAACCGAAGTTGGAATGCTGGCGTCGCACCTCTTTGGCCACGTTTACCCCTTCTTCGGTCGGGCCAATAAGACATTTCTTGTCTATCTCCCGGTCGAAGATTTCCAGCACAATGTTCAGGTCACCTTTGCTCTTGGCATAGCTGCAGATCTGGGACAGAGAATCGACCAGCAACTCTTTTGCCTTTTCCCGTTTTTCTACCGAAGGTGTCGGCCCGCTGAGGGTGGCCATCAGTCCAGCGCCCAGGAAATATGCCTCGTCGACCGATTCTTTCATCCGGGAAATGGCGGCCTCGCGCTGCTGTGGGCTGGTCGCGTTGAGGTCCAGTTTCTCTCCCAGGAGCCGGGCCTGCCCCACGTAGCCAATCTCCAGCTTGCTGCTCTCCAGGATGCCGGCTACTTCGTCTCTCGCCTCGTTCGGGATAGCCGTAACCTCGATAGCGCCGAAGAACTCGTCTTCCGCGATTTGCCTGATGCTGTCAATCACGTTTGTTTCCGGGAATGCCATGGGCTGTACGATACCCACTTTCATGTAGGAATGTAAAGAGTCTTTCATAGTTCCTCCTTCTCAGAAAGCTTCCGCCCGGTTGCCTTCGCAAATCAGTTTCAATATAGCACAGGCCGTACCGAGCGTCAAGAAAAGTCTCTTTTCAGGAGCGCTGTTTCTCCAGCCGGGGGAGCACCAGCGGCCCGTCCGGGATGACCCCGATTTTAGCCTCTTTTCCCAGCGCTTTGAAGGCCTTCCCCAGTCCCTCCTCCACGCTGCAGACTGGTGTCATCATCATATCTCTTACCACGCTATCTTCCAGCCCGGACATCAGGTAAACGGTGTTCTTGAGCTGGGTGCGGGCCAGAATCTGATTTTCCCACTGCACGCCGATTGGTTCCTTCCGTTTTATCTCGCGCAGCACTTCCTCCGGGGAGCTGGCCGATGCGTGCAGCTCCCGGAAGGACTCCGGCCCCAGGCCGGCGCTGCAGGCGGAAACGGTGATAATGATGCCCCCGGGCCGGGTTATCTGGGCCGCAGTGTCTATGCCCTTGCAGGTCTGGTATAGGTCCAGGTCCAGCGGCGCACCGCTGTTAGTGGTGATGGAGATATCCACCGGGCAGGGAACTTCAACACCCACCATTTCGCTCTCAATCCGGCACCCTTGCTCGTGGGCCTGGAAGGGGTCACCGGCGACGACGTGGGTAATTTCTCTCTTCTTGTTCAGCAGTACGTTTACGATAAAATCGAGGCGGGCCATTTTTGCCTGCTCCACCATATCCAGGTGAATCGGGTTTCCTTCCAGGTTTCCCGCCCTGACTCCGGGATGCTCCAGCATGGCGTAGCCGTGGTTCTTGTAAGCGGATCGTACGCTGAAAACCCCGGGGGCGATACTTTTCCTCCCCCCGGAAAAGCCGGCAAAAAAGTGGGGCTCGATAAAACCGGTGCTGATGCGGAAATCGGCTTCAATCACCTGGGTATTGATATCCACTGGCGTGCCCCGTGAGGTGGTGCCGATATTGACCGTCTGGTTGACGTCATGGTTCAGCACTCGGTAATTGGTCACCACCTCCTCGCCCAGCTTGGCGATCATTTCCTGCCGGGTCATCGGCGGATGCAGGCCCAGAGCGATGATGATAGAGATGTTTTCCCGCGGTACTTTTTTCTCCAGTTCCGCCAGTATCGGGGGGAGCAGCCGTTCCTCCGGGCAGGGGCGCGTGTTGTCCGTAACCAGGACGGCTATCCTGTCATTCTGGCTGATGCGTTCGATGAGAGGTGGACTGGCAATCGGCTTCCTCAGGCTGACGGTAATTGCTTCCCGCTCGTTCTCCAGGCCCGGAGTGTCTTTTGCCGTCAGTATGTAGGCGAGGTTGCCGGCCGGCACGCTGGCCGTCAGGTGTCCGTCACCGCAGGGGAGCTGTATCCCGGTCATCTCCGTCATAACTCTATTATTTATCCTCCGTCTCCCGGGTGTCAACGAGGCCGTTCCGAGCGTACTGGAAGATTATGGAAAAAAGGCGGGGAGTAATTTCCCCGCCTTTTCAAAGCAAGTGGTTGAAGAATTGGCCTGGCTTACCGGGCGGCGGCCGCTGCTGCCAGCAGTTCCGCGGCGCGGGTATTGTTGAAAATACCGCACTCACACGGTTTGGCCAGCGTGATGGCTGCTTTTTCCGGGGTCGTCCTTCCTTTCTTGATATCGTCAATCATCTGTTCCACCAGCCCGGAGGCAACCATGCCGTGACCGCACATGGTGGTGATTTCCAGGACATCCCGGCTCGGCAGGCGGGAAATATTACCGTGGATGCCCAGAGACTGGGAAACGGTGTGAAGCTCCAGACCCACTTTCTGGCAGCATTCTCTGGTGGCATCGGTCAGCCCGCTGACCACCACGGAAAGGTCGAAATTTTCCTCGACCAGGTCCCGCAGTACCGCCTCCACCTTGTTCAGGTCGTCGAAGACCACCTGAACAAGCGTGGTATCGGTTATGTTCTGGATGATTTTGTCCGCCTCGTGAACAAAGATATTGCCCTGTTTCATATCGCCGAAGTTTACCGGGTCATGGCGCTGGCATATCTCCAGGAATCTGCCCATCTTAGCCGCGGCGCCTTCTTCGTTGATACCGTGGGCAGCCATACAGATCAGAGGGTAGTCATTGCTCAGGTTTTCCCTGGTCCCCATGCGGTGCAGGCTGTGCGTCATTATGCTCCCTCCTTGAACTGATATCGCGGCTGCCCGATGCCGATGTTGTTCTTGCTGTCCGGGTAAGGGGTAAAGCCGAGTTCCTGGTATATCTTATCCGTGGGTAGCGAGCCGTCGGGCAGTGTCTTGACGCAGGAAGTGATGCTGAACACGGTGTCAATCTGCCCGGCCACATCCTGGATTTTCTTCATCACGTCCTTCAGCTTGTCAATCGGGAAAGAGACTTCCACGATGGCGGACAGAGACTTTTCTTTCAGGATATCATCTCTGAGTTTTCCGGTGCCGGTATCCGTCATCCAGAAGGTTACCGGGTTCTGCGGTTCGAACACCACACCCACCTCGGCAAGCCCCTGGGTCATCTTCTGCACGTCACTGAAATAGGTGCCGGTCCCCGGCCGTCCCATCTCCACACCCAGCCCCACGAAATCAGGTTTAATCCGGCCGGTGACATCATTGGTCTTGACTTCTTCGGTGCCCCTGCCGGGAACACGCGTATCCGGGCTCTCAATCAGAGGATTGGACATCACCTGCCGTACCGCGCGCGGCCACGGGGCGACAACTTCCTCAAACACGTCCACCGGGCAGCAACCGGAACGGAAACATACCCCGCACTCGACGCATTCTTCGTCATCGATGACGGCAACGTCGTCTTTCATGTGGATGGCGCCCACCGGACAGTAAGGCGGGCACGCCTCACAGCCGATGCAATTATCCGAATCTAGTTTCACCGAACTCCTCCTTGCTTTGCGGCAGCGAGAAACCGGAAGCAAACTCGGTTTCCCCGCCTTCTCTTTTTATAGCTTAGCTGATTCTCCGCCTGATTACAAATCCGCTGGTAGCAAGACCACACGTAAACCGGTGGTGCGGGAACGGGAGGTACAGCCGGCTTCCTTTATCATACGGCAAAGCTGAGCCGGACCCTTCAGGTTCTCCGGGTAGACAACCTGCTGGTCCGGCTCATCCGTGGCGCCGCTTTGTTGCCGGGTTTATTTTGCCGCCATCGCGGCGATGAGCTTGGCCGCCCGGGCGGGGTTGAAGATACCGCAGGCGCACTGCGGGGCCAGCGTTTTGGCCGCCTCTTCAGCCGTTTTCCGGCCCGCTTTTACCTCATCTACCATTTCCTGTACCAGGTTGGTTGCCACCAGCGCATGGCCGCACATGGTGGTTACTTCCAGGATATCGTCGCTGGGCAGCCTGCCCGTGTTCCCCCATATCCCCAGGGAGAAATTGGCCGTGTGGTGTTCCAGGCCGGCTTTTTTCAGGCAGCCGTCCACGTTCTCAAAAATGCCGCTCACCACGGTAGACAATCCAAGATCCGCTTCTTTAAGCTCTTGCAGGACGGCGGTGACGGCGTCCGTGTTGTCATAGACGGCGTGGGCCACTCCGCGGGCGGCATCAATGACTTCCTCCGGAGTGTGGCTGTACATGTTGCCGATGGAGATAGCCCCGATATTCTTGGGGTCATGGCGCTGGGCAATCCGCAGAAACTCCTGGAGCTTGGCTTCATGGCCCTCGTCGTTAATCCCCTTGGCCGGGATGAAAAGGAAGATATAGTCTTCCTGCAGGCTTTCTGCACTTCCTCTGCGATGCAAACTGTGTGTCATTAATATCCTCCTTAAACATCGGCCAGGGGGCGACCCAGGCCAACCGTCTGCTTTCCGTTAATATAGTGCGGTATGTTCAGCTGATTTAGCAGGTTCCGCAGGGGATAAGACCCGTCCGGATCGGCGCGGTTGATTACCTCGACACTGAAGACGGTGTCTACTTCTTTGGCAACTTCTTTCAGGGCGTTGATGACTTCCTCGAATTTTTCAATCGGGAAACCGCACTCGATGATGGCGGAGAGGACTTTTTCGTTCAGGACGTCTTCCTGGATTTTCCCCGTCTTGGGGTCTTCCATAAGCGCGGTTACCGGATTTTTCGGTTCGAAGTCCACGCCGTGCTTCGCCAGCACCTGGGCCACTTTATTCACATCGGAAAGGCGGGTGCCGAGGCCGGGACGGCCGAACTCACAGCCCATCCCGATATAGCCCCGTTTGAACCGTCCGGTAACGTCATTCGTCTTCATCTCTTCGGTGCCGCGTCCGGCCACGCCGGTCGCTTTGTGCTCTGCTCTCGGGTCGGAAAAGACGGTACGCAGGGCGCGCGGCCAGGGAGACGGTTCAAAGACGAAGGCGTCCACCGGGCAGCAATTGGACTTCAGGCAGACCTGGCAGTCCACGCACTCGTCCTCCACGATGTAGGCCACGTCATCTCCCATGTGGATGGCACCGACCGGGCAGTAAGGCGGGCATATCTCGCAGGCGATACAAGCATCCGGGTCAACTTTCATCAGTACAAAGTCTCCTTTTTTAGATTTTTGTTTACTTCACGAACTCTTCCAGTCCGTATTCTTTGATTGTTTCCGGCAGCGGCATGCCGGTCTTCCGGTCCCAGCCCATCAGTTGATAGTACTTGTCCACCATTTTTCCCCAGTGTTCTGAAACCGCCTTGTCTTTGTTCGGGCCGTCCACTGACTGCGAACCGTAGCGGGGAGACGGGGTTTCTTTGTCCGGAGTCAGCCCCACCTTCAGGTTGTAGAGACGCATCATGTTGACTACCCGCCGGCCAATTTTCATGACTTCTTCAAGGCTCAAATTCCAGCCGGTAGCCGCATTGAGTGCCTCGGTCTGGGTCTCGGTGTCGTTGAAGCTGGTGAACCAGCACTGCACCAGGCAATCGGATATGGTCATTGAGC
Source organism: uncultured Dehalococcoidaceae bacterium (assembly GCA_964615345.1). GTDB lineage: Bacteria > Chloroflexota > Dehalococcoidia > Dehalococcoidales > RBG-16-60-22 > JACZSH01. The sequence continues at coordinate 31,808 of CAZTMR010000001.1, forward strand.
CGGTGGAGTTCGCCTCAGCGGCCACCACCTGGTCGGGGTCAAAGACGTCCATCGGATTGGGCATCCCCCACAGGTCCTTGTTCATAACCAGCATCTGGGTCTGCAGGGTACCGGTATCGGAGATAACCGTATCCAGCATCTCTACCCAGCGGCCGCGGTGGTCATGTCCGCGCGGAGAGTTACCTTTGCCGGTGAATATTGCCCAGTTTACCGCGTCTCCGCCCATCTTTTCGGCGGCTCTTTTTGCGCCCTCGGCCAGAGTATCGCCGTAGCCGTTGCGCCGGGCGATGTTTTCCAGCAGGGCTTTGGTGGCTTCCACGTTGCCCCAGGTCATTTCCAGGCCGCCCAGGTCCTCTTTCTTGAGGGCGCCTCTCTGGTAGCATTCCATTACCCAGCCGACAACCCAGCTGGCCTCGTTGCAGTCCATACCGAGCCGGTCGCAGATGTTGCTCAGGTAAACTGCCGCTCCCGGGTCCTTCTGGCCGATCTGCGGTCCCCAGGCCGCCCACTGTTCGTACTCAGGCTCTTTGCCGGAAAACCCGGTGCAGGGCCCTTCGGTTACCGTCATCATTTCATAGTGATGTGAAGCGCAGGCATAGCACGGGTAATTCTTGCTTTCAAAGAGAGGACGGACGCGGGCGCCGTCAAAGAGGTCTTTTTCCGGGAAGACGTTGGTCTGGTAGTTCTTTATCGGCAGGAAGCCGGCGCCTTCGGCAGTGGGCAGCACCCGGCTGGTCCCCCAGTTGAAAACGCCGCCGCCGCCGAACTGCTTGGCGCCTTCGGTCGTTTTCCTGGCCAGGTCGGCTAGTTTCTCCGCGTCCACGAGAGACATTTTTTTGTTGGTGACGCGGGCGGCGGCAAAAGCCTTGAGCTTCTTGGAACCCATTACCGCGCCTGCGCCGTTATGCGCTGCGGCGTGACCCCGGTCCCCGAAAATGCCGGCGAATTTCACCAGGTTTTCTCCGGCGGGGCCGATGCTGAATACGCTCATTCCTCGCTCTTTGTAGCCCAGGTCTGCTTTGATGGACTCTTCCGTCTCCCAGGTGTCCTTACCCTCCAGGCTGCTGGCGTCTCTGAGTTCGGCTCCATTCTCGCCGATAAAGAGATACTTCCAGCCGGAGGCGGCTCCCTGCACCAGGATGCCGTCATAGCCGCACCACTTCAGATAGGCCCCGAAGTTGCCGTTGGCCTGAGTGGAAGTGGCTCCATTGGTTAGTGCTCCCTTGGTGACGAAGGAAATGCTGGCGCAGCCGGGAACCCGTGTGCCGCCCAGCGGTCCGGAACCCAGGTAAAGGATGTTCGCCGGGTCAGACCAGTCCGTCTTGGGGTCAACCAGTTCGAAGAGGTACTTGACGCCTATCCCGGTACCCCCCAGATACTTGCGTAAAGTCTCTTCCTCCAGGGCTTCATCCCATACTTCCTCCTGGTTCAGGTCCACCCTTAAGATTTTGCCTGTGGTGCCATTCATCGTCATTTTCCGGTCAGTCCTCCTTTCATCATCCGCCGTAAAAAGCGGGAGATAGCTTGACTTCGTCACCTTCTTGCAGCGTCCGCTTCAGTTCTGCGGGCGCCGACAAAAAGGTGCCGTTCAGGATAACAATGCAATACTCGAACAGGGCCTGCTCCGTGCCGCCGAAAGCTTTCCGCCGGAATTTGGGATACTTTTCGGCGATCTTACGCAGCAGGTCCATAATGGTTGTTTTCTGGTTGACATCTTCTTCCAGCACCAGCTTCTCCGTGCTGCTGTGGTCGAAATCATCTCTCAGCCAGGATAGTATTTCCACGCTTATTTTCAATCCTGTTCTCCAGACTTATCCCTGGACATGCGCAAAATTAAATGAATAAAAAGGTAATGGCGGTGGAGTTACGGCCCGATTAAGATACTAATTTCTTTGCCGCTTTTTGTCAAATCCACTCGCTTCCCGGTAATGCTTACTGGCGAGCCGCCTGTAGATATTCACGGCCTGATTTTACCAGCATGGGCACTATGTTATAGGTGATAAACTGGAACCCGCGTTCTTGGGACTTCTTCAGGGCCTCAAAGTCATACGCCACCGTGCCGGCGGCTTTCCCGGCAGCACGTATCTTATTTACCAGCTTTTCAATCATTTCCTGCACTTCAGGGTGCTTTACCTGTCCCGGAAATCCCATTGCGGAAGAAAGGTCATTGGGGCCGATGAACACGATGTCTATACCGGGGATGGTCAGGATTTCATCCAGGCTGTCCACTGCCTCCAGCGTTTCTATCTGGGTAATAACCAGGTTCTCCTGGTTGGCTTCCTTGACGTACTCACCCTGCGGGCCGGTAATCCCCCAGTTGTTTGCTCTGACTCCGGCCAGGCCCCGGCGTCCTTCGGGGCGGTATCTTACTGACCTCACCACGGCTTCCGCGTCTGCCCTGGTGTTGAGCATCGGCAGCATTACGCCCAGTGCGCCGGTGTCCATATAGCGCAAAATGTTCTGCTGGATGTTGATGGCAACCCGGATGATGGGTGTGATATTTACGGAATCTGCGGCCCGGACCATATTTTCGCAGGTCTCCAGGTCCATCGGGCTGTGCTCGGCATCAAAGAGCGCGTAATCAAAACCCAGATGACCGATTATTTCGACGAGGCTGGGGCAGGCCATGTTGATGAAAGCACCGTAGGCAGTATCACCGTTTGTAATCTTGGCCTTGGTCAGGTTCTTTCGCATTCTCCCTCCAGCATCTTTTTTCCGGGGTTTATGGTAGCATAGCGGTTCTGATTTGTCAAAAACACCCCCACCTTATCCACTTGTCCGCCGGGAGGGTTAAGTGTATAATTCAGGGTAGTGTTAAAAAGGAGGCACCGAGAACCGATGAAAGCAGTGGTGAAAACGGAAGCGGCCCCCGGGGCCAGACTGATGGATGTTGACGTCCCGAAGGTGGGTCCACGGGACGTTCTTATCAAGGTTAAGGCGAGCGCTATCTGCGGGACGGATATCCATATCAACGAGTGGAACGCGTTTGCCCAGGCCAGAGTTAAACCGCCGATGATTTTCGGCCACGAGACCTGCGGTGAAGTGGTGGAGGTAGGCAGCCAGGTGGCCAGCTTTGCTCCCGGGGATATGGTGGCGGTGGAAACCCACATCCCGGACGAGACCTGCTATATGTGCCAGACCGGGTTGCAGCACATCTGCGAGAAAATGGCGATTGTCGGAGTGCACGTCGACGGCACTTTTGCCGAATACGCCAGTATTCCGGCAGTCTGCCTCTGGAAGTTACCTAAAGACGTCAACCCGGACCTGGGGGCGCTCCTCGAGCCGTGGGGGGTGGCCGTAAATGGCATCCTGAAAGGTGAAGTCAATAATCGCAGCGTCGCTGTCTTCGGTTGCGGGCCTATCGGCCTGATGGGGCTCGGTTCCATCCAGGCCTGGGGCGCCAGCCAGATATTCGCCATCGAACCGGTGGAAAACCGGCTTAATATGGTCCCCCGGTTTGCTCCGGATGCTGTCTTGCTGAACCCCACCAGGGACGACGTAAGCAAGAAAATTAAGGAAGCCACCGGCGGGCGCGGTGTGGACGTTTCCATAGACATCACCGGAAATGCCCGGGCCATTCAGTCCGCGTTTGACGTGGTGCGGAAAGCAGGCCGGGTCAGCCTGGTGGGGCTCCCGTCGGCGCCGGTGGAGATTGACCTTACCGCCAATATCATTTACAAGGAATCTGTGGTCTTCGGCAGTACCGGGCGGATGATGTGGCAGACCTGGTGGGATATGCAGAACCTGATGGATTCCGGTAAATTTGATCCCCTGCCGGTAATTACCCACCGCCTGCCCCTGTCTGAATTTGCCCAGGCGCTTGACCTGGCCAAGAGCGGGCAGGCGGGCAAGATAGTGCTCTATCCCTGAGCGGTGAGGAAAGATTGACGGTACGTAAACTGGGCATCGTTGCTGATGACCTGACCGGCTCCATGGACAGCAGCGGCTACTTTGCCGGGCTCGGTTTGAGCACTGTCGTCCTCCTGGAACCCTCCGCCATTTCGGAGGCGGACGTTGTCGTCGTCAATACCAGCAGTCGCGCCGAGGCCCCTGACGTCGCTCGCCGGAGAGTCCTTCAGGCGGTGCAAAACCTGGCCGGCAGACTGGTCTACAAGAAGATTGATTCCACGCTGCGGGGGAATATCGGCGTTGAACTGGAGGCGGCCATGTCGGCTACTTCCTGTGATAAGGCGGTCATCGCTCCGGCTTTTCCGGCAGTGGGGCGGACTATGTCCGGCGGTGTCCTGCTGGTAAACGGCGTGCCGGTGGCGGAGACCCAGTTTGCCGTTGACCCCATTTCCCCGGTGAAAGAGTCTCACCTGCCTGTCCTGCTGGAGAGGACGACCGGACGGCGCATTGTCTGTATCAGCACTGCCGATATTGATGCCGGGGCCGAATGGCTTTATCGCCAGATAGCGGAGATGCCCGCGGATATCGTCGTCTGTGACGTGGAAAAACCCTCTCACCTGGTCGGAATCGTCCGGGCAGCGGCAGGGGCGGAAGGACGCTGGCTGCTCTGTGGTTCCGGGGGAATGGCCCGGGAGCTCTACCGGCTCGTAGACTCGCCGGAGAAAAGCCCGGTTAAAGTCTCAGGGAGGGCACCCGGCCCGGCGCTGGTGGTAATCGGCACCCGTAACCAGGTGGCTGACGACCAGCTGCAAAAAGCACGGGAAGAACTCGGTTTTCCCGTCTTGTATCTGGACAAAAAACATCTCTCCCGGGGAGACGAGGGCGTAGCCCGTATCGTAACCGAGGCTACGCGGCTTCTCGCTGACGGCAGGGCCGGCAGAGGTATAGCCATATCCGGCGCTGCTTCTACTTATATCCCGGAGCTGAAGCAGACGGTGCCCGCGGTAATGGCGGAAGCTGCCCGGCGGATACTCTCTTCGTGCCGGTTCGGAGGGCTGTTTCTTTCCGGCGGTGATATCGCCGTGGAGGTCTGTCAGCGCCTGTCCGCGACCGCCGTTTCCGTGGTGGGTGAGGTGGAGCCGGGGGTTCCGGCCGGAGAGCTGCTGGGCGGCGATTTCCAGGGGATCAGAGTGGTTACCAAGGCGGGAGGCTTCGGCACCGGGGAAGCACTGGTAAAAGCGATATTGTATCTGGAAAGAGGGGCCTTGCCATGAATAATGGGGAAAAAGCTTTGCTGGCCATAACTATGGGCGATGCCGCCGGTTCGGGGCCGGAAATTATCGCCAAGTCACTGGCTGATGTATCCGTGCGGGAGGTCTGTCGTCCGGTGGTGGTGGGTGATGCGGCGACGATGAAAGAAGCTTTACGGATTACCGGCGTCTCCGGTGAGGTGAGAGCCATTGGCGGCATCTCGGAAGCCCGGTTTCAGGACGGTACCGTAGAGGTTATTGACCTGCGCAATATTCAGTTGGACCGCCTGACTCGCGGTCAGGTAAACCCCATGGCGGGTAAGGCCGCTTTTGAGTATATTAAGACGGCTACGGAAATGGCCCTGGCCGGGGAATGTGACGCTATCGTCACTTCCGCAATCAACAAGGAAGCCCTGAACAAAGCGGGGTATCATTATGACGGCCATACCCAGTTGCTGGCGGAGCTGTGCGGAGCGGCTGACGTGGCCATGATGCTGGCCTCGGACAAACTGCGCATCAGTCATGTCACCACTCATGTTTCCCTCCAGGATGCCATAAAACTGGTCCGGCCGGAGAGGATACTGACCGTCATCCGGCTGACTGATGACGCGGTGCGGCAGATGGGCATTGCCGAACCACGCATCGCCGTCGCCGGCCTGAACCCCCACTCCGGCGAGGGCGGCCTCTTCGGTAACGAAGAGGCAGAGCGCATCCAGCCCGCTATCGAGGAAGCCCGCCGGCAGGGAATCGATGTCACCGGGCCGCTGCCGCCTGATTCCGTCTTCCTCCGCACTTTACAGGGGCAGTTTGACGCTGCCATCGCCCAGTACCATGACCAGGGGCATATCGCCATCAAGATGCTGGGGATTACGGACGCGGTCAACATTACCCTTGGACTGCCCATCATCCGGACGTCCGTGGACCATGGCACCAACTTCGGCAAGGCAGGGAAAGGCACCGCGGACCCCACCAGCCTGACCCTGGCCATCAAGCTGGCCAGCGTGATGTGCCGGAACCGGAAAAACCTCGGTCGGTAGTGCTTGGACGGCAGAGAGTATGCGCATTGTTTTATTCGGTCAGGCGGCTTTCGGAGAAAAAACGCTCCGGGCGCTGGTGGACAGTGGAGAGGAGGTGGTTGCGGTCTATACACCCCCGGAGGTTCCCGGGAAAACCGACCCCCTGAAGGACCTCGCTGAAAGCCTGGAGATACCCGTCTTGCAGCCAGAAAGGTTACGGGCACCGGAGGTATATGAAGGGTACGTCCGGTTCAGCCCTGACCTTAACGTGATGGCCTTTGTTACCGATATTATGCCCGGCTCTATTTTGAACTACCCTGTGCACGGGACGGTAATGTATCATCCTTCTCTGCTTCCCCGCCACCGCGGAGGCAGCGCCATAAACTGGGCGGTTATCAATGGCGAGACCAGTACCGGAGTCACCATACTCTGGCCAGACAGAGGACTGGATACCGGCCCCATCCTGCTCCAGCGGGAGGTGTCAATCTCGCCGGATGACACGGTGGGCTCTCTTTACTTCAACCGGCTGTTTCCCCTGGGGATAGAAGCCATACTGGAAAGTATCCGTTTGATTAAAAAAGGGACGGCTCCCCGCATCCCCCAGGACGAATCTCTGGCTACCTACGAAGGACTTTGTACGGAGAAAAACGCCATTATCGACTGGCGTCAACCGGCGGGAAAGGTTTACAACCTCATCCGGGGCACCAACCCGCACCCGGGGGCCGTCACCCGCTTCAGCGGGCAGGAATTCCAGGTGTTTGACTCCGCGCTGCTTCCCGGTGATACCGGCGCCGCACCCGGTGAAATCATTGCGGTTACCGGCGAAGGGTTTCTGGTGGCCGCGCCCGGCGGGGCGGTACTGGTAAAGAGAGTCCGGGCAAAAGGTTCTCCCAAGACGCCGGCTATCGAGTTCGCCGGTCAGAAAGGACTGCAAAAAGGCGACCGATTCGGTGGCTGAGCTTGCCGCTGTCCCGGAGAAGGAGGTATAATGACGCCAGTGATTAAAGGCTATCTGCTCATCAAACTGGTCCCCGGGTTAGAATCTGACGCTCTTTCCCACATCCGGGCCATACCCGGTATCATCGATGTCGGCCTGGTCTTCGGCCAGTGGGACGCCATCGCTACCGCGGAAGGCAAAAGTATTTTTGATTTATCCCGTATCATCGTCGGCGAAGTGCGCGGCGTTCAGGGCGTTCAGGATACCACCACGCTTTTACAGGGAGACTTGTAGGTCTCACCGGGCAGTACATTCAGACAAACAAACTGTGATCGGGGGAAATATGCGTAAAGTTATGATTACGGCGGCGCTGACGGGAGGGACACACGGTAAAGAGGTCAATCCCGGCTTGCCCGAGCAGCCGGAAGAAATAATCGCCCAGGCGGTACAGTGCCGGGAGGCGGGCGCTTCCATCGTCCACGTCCACGCCCGCGATAAAAACGGTAAGGCCACCATGGACCTGGACGTCTTCCGCGAGATACACGATGGTATCCGGAAAGCGACCGACCTCATCGTTGAGTTGACCACCGGCGGTGGCCCCAGATTGACCATGGAGGAGAGAATCAGCTCGCTCTCCTTGAAGCCGGAAATGGCCTCTCTGAATACTTTTATGATCATCATGAGAGAAGGCGACCGTGAGCTGCCTCTCATATTTCCCCGGTCGGAAATAGAGCACCACGCCCGGCGTGCCCGGGAGATGGGGGTCAAGCCGGATATGGCGGTGCTTAACTTCGCCTGTCTGGAGGAAATAGAAAACCTGATTGCGCAGGGCCTGGTGAAGAAGCCATATCTGCTTACCGTGGGGCTTGATATGCCGGCTCAGGGTGTCCTGAGGGGAACGCCGGAAAACCTGATGGACCTGGTAAAAAGGTTCCCCCGGGACGCCATTTTTACCGTTACCGCGGCCGGAGAAGCCCAGCTGCCCCTGACGACGATGTCGATGCTGCTCGGCGGGCACGCTCGCGTCGGTATGGAAGACAGCGTTCAATACGCGCCGGGCCGCCCGGCGGCCGGTAACGCGGAGCTGGTGGCGCGGACGGCGCGCATCGCCCGCGAGCTTAACCTGGAAGTGGCTACTCCGGCTGAAGCCCGGGAAATCCTCGGACTCGGCTGACCGGATTTTCTATCACGTAAGGAGTTTTAATGGAGAAAGGCATACCGTTAATTGCTGTAACCCCGGGAGATATTACCGGAATCGGTCCTGAGATACTGGTGAAAGTAATCACCGCGGGCCCGCCGGCAGACTGCCGCCTGCTGGTAGTAGGCGATGCCGGGGTCATGCGCAGCAGTTTTAAAGCGCTGCAGAAAGACTTTGACCTGCCAATTTTCCGGAATGCGGAGGAAGCAGTCGCCAGTCCTGCCCCGGTAACTGTGCTGGACACCGCCCAGGGGGGCGGAGAACTGCTGGCCCTGGGCCGCCCCCATCCGGACGCCGGGGAAATGGCTGCGGCAGCACTGGTCCGTGGCGCCGAACTGGCGGCGGCGAACCGGGTGGACGGACTCGTCTTCGGCCCGCTGGTCAAAGAGACGCTGCACCTGGGCGACCGAAAATACAATGACGAAGGGGAAATCCTCAGGGAAACGCTCTGGGCGCCGGAGATGAAAGCCATCGCCGGAGTGAGTGGGGTTTTCCGGGTCACCATTGCCGAGCACGTGCCGCTGCGCAAAGTGCCCGACCTCATCACCAGAGACAGTGTTCTGGACGCCGTTAATCTGCTCAATGAGGCTCTGGTCGGTTTCGGCAAGAAATCTCCCCGTATCGCGGTGGCTGCCCTGAATCCGCATGCCGGAGAAGGCGGTATGGTGGGCCGGGAAGAAATCGAACAGATTACACCGGCCATCGAGGAGGCCCGGAGGAATAATATCGACGTTACCGGTCCGGTCCCCGCCGATACCGTTTATTTGAGGGCGTTCAAAGGGCAGTTTGACGGCGTGGTCAATCTTTACCATGACCAGGCGAATATCGCCTTAAAAGCGGCGGGGTTCGGCGAAATCGTTGTCCTCTTCGTGCGCTGTCCCGTCATTATTACCACCCCCAGCCACGGGCCCGCCTACGGTAAAGCCGGTAAAGGAACGGCTGACCCGAACAACCTGCGGGCGTCCATTGACCTGGCGGCATCCCTGGCCGGACTCCGGGAAAATAGCTAAATGGTTCGCTCAATCTCCCGGACAGCAGAAGGAGGTTATTATGAAGAAGGAAACGATTAGCGTACCCTGGGCGCTGCCCGGCATTCCCTATTCGGCAGGTATGAAAACCGGCGACTTTATCTTTGTTTCCGGGCAGGTGGGCACCACTGACGGTAACGGGCAGCCGGTAAATGGGATAAAGGCGCAGACGGAACAGGTGCTGGAGCGGGTAAAGGGCGTGCTGGAAGCGGGTGGAGCGTCGCTTGATAACGTGGTCAAAACTACTGTCTTTCTCACCGATGCCGCTGACTTTGTCGGAATGAATGAGGTCTACGCCGGCTACTTTCCAGCCAGTCCTCCCGCCAGGTCCACGGTGGTTGTCGCCGCCCTGGCCAGACCGGAGATGATTGTCGAAATCGAATGTATCGCCCGTCTGGCTTGACTCTACGGTTTATTGCCGGGGGAGTACTTGTTCCCGTCCCCGAGCTTGTCCCCCCTGCGGGAAAATGCTAGACTGGGTGAACTCAGGGGTCTTGTGCCGCTAACTTCGGTGCCGACCGGCCTTCTGGAATTGCGAGGTTGAAGCTTAGAGCCATATGCGTTTTCCGGTAAAAGCGCCTCCTATTTTCTACGGATGGTGGATTGTTGCCGCCTGCTTTATTATCGGACTTTACATAATTGGTGTAGCCTTTTACGGGTTTACCGCTGTCTTTGAGCCCGTCGCCGAAGAATTCGACTGGAGCTATACCGAGGTCTCTTTGGCGGCTTCGATACGCGGACTGGAAGCCGGACTGCTGGCACCGCTGGTCGGTATACTGGTTGACCGCTGGGGCCCGCGGCGGTTGATATTCGGCGCCATTATCCTGGCCGGGATGGGCCTGGTTCTTTTCAGCCAGATGCAATCTCTGCTCACTTTCTACATCGCTTCCGTGCTGATGGCGGTGGGCATCAGCGCTTCTGGAGTTTCGGTGACTGTTACCGCCGTGGCGCACTGGTTTCGCAAAAAGGCCGGCCTGGCCACTGGTATTATGGTCAGCGGTTACGGCGCCAGTGGGCTGATGGTGCCGGTGGTAGTCAGCCTGGTGGATACCTATGACTGGCGGCTGGCCTCCCTGGTGCTGGGTCTGGGACTGTTGGTTATCGGCCTGCCGCTGTCTCTGGTGATTCGCCACAAGCCGGAGCAATACGGTTATTTGCCGGATGGTGAGGAGCATCACCCCGGGTCCGATAAGACCGGCCCGTCCACCGCGCCTGTCTCCAGGCAGGGCGCCAGCGCCCGCCAGGCAATGAAGAGCTGGCTGTTCTGGCTTATCGTGCTGGCGCTGATACCCCAGTTCATCGCGGTGCCGGCAGTGGTTACCCACGTTATGCCTTACCTCGGCAGTGTTGACATCCCCCGGTCTGTTTCCGGCATGGTGGCCACCGCCATTCCTCTGCTCAGCGTGGGCGGTCGTTTCGGGTTCGGCTGGTTCGCAGACCGGATTAACGAACGGCGCCTGGCGGTAATCGCCCTGCTGGCGCTGTCTCTGGGTCTGGTTTGTTTCGAACTCAGCGCGGCGGGCCGTACCTGGCTGCTGGTGCCCTTCCTCGTTTTTCTGGGTATCGGCTACGGCGGTAACGTGACCCTGCTGGGGATTATCGTGGGCAGGAGCTTCGGCCGGAGGAGCTTCGGCGCCATCATCGGCTGGATGTGGGGCGTACTGCTGGTAGGGACCGTCATCGGCCCCACCTTTGCCGGGTGGATGTTTGACAGCCGGGGCAGTTACCAGGGTATCTGGCTGGCAATGGCCGGTCTTTGCGTGCTGGGAGCGATGATGATGTATTTTTTGCTCACAAAGGCAAAGCGGGAGAATTTCTGAAACCGTACCGGCTCTACGGCGGAAAACGCGCCGTTTCAGCCTGACGGGGCGAAATCCAGTATATTCAAACGGAGCCTTTCCGCTCCGTTCCACCGGTCGACTTCCAGGTTGTAAACGATGTCCAGGTGGGAAGATATCTCCCCGATGCAACCTCCCAGCCGGAAGGCCACCCCATCCCAGGCGCTCCCCCCCTGTCTCAGGGTCAGCCTGAGGTGCTCGCCGCCGTTACCCATGACGCGGCAGTTGTTCACTTCTACCCTCCGGCTGAGGAAAGTGGGCAGAGGGTTGCCTTTACCGAAAGGTGCCAGTATTTGCGTGTTCTGAAAAGTATCGCCGCCTAGCTCCGGCAGAGAGACGGCAATATCAATGTCCAGGCGGCGGCGGAGGTCGGCCCCCGCCAGTTGCTCGCTGGCTTTCTGCCGCATCGCGTCTTCCAGACGTGACAGGTTCCGGGTGGGCAGGGTGAAGCCGGCGGCCTGGGAGTGGCCGCCGAACTGGGAGAGCAGGTGGCGGCACTCACTGAGCGCGGCGATGATGTTAAACTCCGGTATGCTGCGGCAGCTCCCGGTAGTCATTTTCTCGCCCACCCGGGTGATGATTGCCGGACGGTAAAACTCCTCCGCCAGCTTGCCGGCCACCAGTCCGGAGATTCCCAGCGGGTAATCGTGGCCTCCCGCGGCAAGCAATGGCGATATTCCTGCCGCGAGCACCTGCTCCCTGGCCCGGCCCAGAAAAGTGCTGGTTAGCTTCTGCCGCTCCGTGTTCTTCTGGTCAAGCCATGCCGCCAGTTCACCGGCTTCACGGTCGGAATCAGTCATGAGCAGCCTGTAACTGGACATGGCGTGTTCCAGCCGTCCGGCGGCATTCAGGCGCGGCGCAATCGTCCAGGAGATGTTCTCGGCGCTGACCTGCCCCGGTGCCAGTCTGGCCTGGTTTATCATTTCGCTGATGCCCGCGCGCGGCGAGTTGTTTATTCGCTTCAGGCCCGTTTTAACCAGGTACCGGTTTTCTCCCAACAGCGGTGATATATCGGCGATGGTCCCCAGCGCCGCCAGGTCCATCAGCTCTTCCAGGTACTCTTCTCTGCCCAGGTTCTGGAACAGGGCCTGGAGGAGCTTCAGGGCGACGCCGACTCCGGCCAGTTCCCGGAAAGGATAAGCCGAACCGGGCAGCCTGGGGTTGATGATGGCGGCCGCCGGCGGGATCTCCGGGAGGGGGCTGTGATGGTCGGTAACGACAATATCGAGCCCCATTCTGGCGGCAGCCCTGATTTCATCCAGGCTGGTGATACCGCAGTCAACCGTAATCACCAGGCTTATTCCCTGCTGGTAGAGTTTTTCCAGAGCGGCCTTTTTCAGTCCGTAGCCTTCCATCAGGCGGTGCGGTATGTACGGAATAGCCTGGTATCCCAAGTGGGAAAGCCCCTGGACCAGCAGGGCGGTGGCGCTGATGCCGTCGGCGTCAAAGTCCCCGTAAATGGCTATTTTCTCTCCGGACAGCAGCGCCCGGTACACCCGGTTTACCGCCGCGGGCATGCCGAGCAGGAGAAAGGGGTCAGCGAACTGGCTCTCATCACCGGCGATAAAGGAGTGCCACCGGGAAGGCTCGGTGAGACCGCGGTTGTAAAGTAGCTGCAGGATTAGCGGTGGAAAGTCAGGGTTGCCGGTCAGAATTTCTTCTGGAATCGGTGGCAGCAGGTGCCAGCGACAGTGCTCCAAGCTTATGCCCCGTTATACTTTCCGAAGATGAGGACGGAATTGTGCCCTCCGAAGCCGAAAGAGTTGGTCAGGGCGGTATTTACCTCGGCCCGGCGGGCGGTATGCGGCACGTAGTCCAGGTCGCAGTCCGGGTCCGGGTTATTCAGGTTGATGGTGGGAGGAATAATGCCGTTCTGTATGGCCAGGATGCAGATGGCAGCTTCCGTGGCGCCGGCGGCGCCGATAAGGTGCCCCAGCATCGATTTGGTGGAGCTCACCGGTACGCGGTAGGCGTGCTCCCCGAAGGTGGTCTTGATTGCCCGTGTTTCCATCTTGTCATTGAGCTGGGTTGAGGTTCCGTGAGCGTTGATATAGTCGATGTCTTCCGGAGCCAGCCCCGCCTTTCTCAGGGCTACCTGCATGGCGCGGGCCGCTCCCTCGCCGTTCTCAATCGGCTGGGTAACGTGGTGAGAGTCGGCGGTGGCACCGTAGGAGAGTACTTCACCCAGTATCTTCGCGTCTCTCTTCCGGGCGTGCTCGAGGTTCTCCAGTATCAATATGCCGGCACCTTCGCTGATAACGAACCCGTTACGCTCGGCATCAAAAGGACGGGATGCCAGTTTGGGTTCGTCGTTTCTCAGGGAAAGCGCTTTCAGGGCGCTGAAAGCGGTAACGCCTATCGGGTTGATGATTGATTCGGTACCCCCGGCAATCATTATCTGGGTATCGCCGTCTTTGATGAGCTCACAGGCAGCACCGATGGCATCGGAACCGCTGGAACACGCGGAGGTGGTACACAGGTTCGGCCCTTTTATTCCCAGTGCAATCGATACCTGTGCGGCGGCGATGTCGGAAATCATCATCGGGGCCAGAAACGGGCTCACCCGGTCCGGGCCTCTCTCCAGCATGATTTTTATTTGCTCGTAAAGGGTGGTCAGCCCGCCGATGCCGCTGCCGATGATGACGCCAACCCGGTCATTGTTGTTGTCGTTGATTTCCACGTCCGCCTGTTTTATCGCCTCATAGCTGGCAGTTACCGCAAGCTGGGCGAAGCGGTCCATGTGCCGGGATTCTTTGCGGCTGAGGTAATTGGTGGGTTCGAACCCCTTTACTTCACCGGCAAATCTGACTTCCAGAGAACTGGCGTCAAAAAGGCTGATGTAGTCAATCCCTGACCTGCCGGCAAGAAGGCTTTCCCAGGTAGTGGAGGTATCCAGGCCAAGGGGGTTTAACATACCGATACCCGTAACTACGACACGGGTACTGTTTGACTTGTTTATCGGAATCCCTCCGTGAAGGAGATTATTATCTATCTGTACTTAATTAAGTTTGTACCATATATACCGCCTTTTTGCAAGTATACCGGCCGGCTTTTTTGACCGTCCGGGGACCGGAAAGTATAATGGACTTGGAGGTTTGCTTCTTTTCTTGGCTCGCCTCTTTTTCGGGTGCTGGAAACGGCCCTGAAAGCACAGTGGGATGGTCTCTATTTTTCAGAACGCGGTTACGAGGATGAGAGAACGGACAAGGATAGCTTTCGAATGTTTGGGTTGCAAGTTGAACCAGGCGGAAACGGAGCACCTGTCCAGGCAGGTGGTGGCGGCGGGGTGTGAGACAGTTTCTTCAGTTGAGGAAGCGGATATTTATATCCTGAATACGTGCACTGTCACCCATATCGCTGACCGCAAGTCTCGCCAGCTGCTCCGCCAGGCTTCCCGCCGCAATCCGGGCATCCGGACGGTGGCTACCGGTTGTTATGTCGAAGAGGCGGCTGCCGAACTGTCCCGGATTGCCGGAGTATCTCTGGTTCTGGATAACGCGCAGAAACCGCACTTGCTGTCGAGACTTGCCGAGGCCGGGTACCTGACCGCGGCACATGTGCCGTCGGAAACAACCGTGGTGAACAATCGCCGCACACGGTCGTTTATCAAGGTGCAGGACGGGTGTAACGGTTTCTGTACTTACTGCACCGTCCCGCGGGTGCGGAGGAATGAGAGCAGCATCCCGGCGGAGACAATCGTTGATGAAGTAAAACAGCGGGTAGCGGAAGGCACCAGGGAGGTGGTATTGACCGGCACTGAAATCGGCCGTTATGATGACGGCCGCCACAACCTGGTGAAGCTGGTCCGGCGCATACTGGAGGGTACGGACGTTGCCCGGTTGCGGCTGTCCTCACTCCAGCCGCAGGAAATATCCGCGGATTTTCTGGAACTGTGGCAAGACCCTCGCCTGTGTCCCCACTTCCACCTCTCTCTCCAGAGCGGCGCTGATACCGTGCTCGGCCGTATGAAAAGACGCTATACCACCGGCAGCTATCAGCAGGTGCTCTCTCTGATCCGGGACAAGCTGCCGGAAGCCGCTGTCACCACCGATATTATCGTCGGCTTCCCTGGCGAGACTGAAGTGGAGTTTCGCGAGAGTCTGGACTTTTGCCGCCGTGCGGAGTTCGCCCGCATCCACGTCTTTGCTTACTCCCCCCGACCGGAGACAGAGGCGGCAGGGATGTCCGGCCAGGTTTCCTCTTCCGTGAAAAAGTGGCGCAGCCGGGAGGCGCTCCGTCTGGCCGCAGAATGCGCCCGGAACTTCAGCCAGCGTTTCCTGGACAGAACCGGGCTGGTATTATGCGAGAAAGCGGAGAAAGGCGTCTGGTCTGGATACACGGGTAACTATATCAAAGTGTATGCGCGGAGTAGCGGCAGTCTGTCCGGGGAAATATTGCCGGCCAGACTGGAAGGTCTCTGGAAGGACGGCGTATGGGGCGATATCAGCGTGGCTTCAGTTTCTCCGCCGGATTTCTGAACTCGCAGGGCACCCTGGTCTGGCACAGGCCGCAACCCTGTACGCCCACGCCGTACTCTTCTTTCAGGTAATTGATTTCTACATTCATATAGTCGGAGCACAGGTCCTTATCGTGGCCGGCTTCGGTAATGGCTTCGGCAGGACAGCGCGCGATGCAGGCGCGGCATTTATTGTTTACATAAAACAGGCAGTTGGAAAGATGGTCACTGGCGGTACGGGGGCTGGCCGGTAGGGCCAGGTCCGTTACCACGCTGCCGCAGCGCTGGGCGATACCCAGTTCCGTGATAAATCCGTCGGAAAGGCTGAAGGTGCCCAGACCGGCCGCATAGGCGATGTGCCGTTCCGACCAGTTAGAGAAGCGCCCTTTCTCGTTACGCCCGCTTTCAAAGTAGGGCGCGATTGCCGGAGCCGCCGCCAGATATCCCCGGCGGGTTAGAGCTGCCATCACGTGCTCCCTCAGCGCGTCGTTGAACTTCTCTCCATACCAGCGGGTGTAAGACCAGGCACGGGAAGGGACTCTCTTTTCCTGTCGGTTGGTGCGGCGGGTCTTCTCCGTGATGGGCAGTACCCAGCTGATTACGGATAACCGGACTGGCAGCTCAGTGGGGGTTTTACCGGCGGCCAGGGCCAGCGCCTCCCGCGGAGTGAGGTGGGTGGGGTCGATAATCGCCTTGTACTCTTTGAAAAGAGGGTCATCACCGCTGGCAAATTGCACCAGCGGTTCATCAAATATCGCGTCGTCCCCGGACTCCGGCAGGCGGTTTGCGGGGCTGGTGCGGGCGAAGGACCTTATTTCATCGATAATGAGCCGCGACGATTGCTCTATCGCGGCTGGTTCGTGCGTGGACATCGGTCACCACTTTCTTTGAAAAGCCGGGCAGAGAGCCGAAGCCCGGTTTTATTCGGCTTCCGGGTTCTGCGTGAGCAGTTCTTTCATATACGGGTCCGGCATCAGGAAATCTTCTTCTGTTCCGGCCCCTTCACTGACTATCCTCAGCCGTTCCAGCAGGGCGTGGAAGTTGATTGCCCATCCCAGACCGAACACTTCCGGGGTAAAGATACGGCTGTCACAGGGGTTCCAGTAGGCCTCCCTGAACTTCTCTACGGAGGGCATCCGGAAGTCGTAAGGGATGAATCCGGCTACCGTCCCGTGCCACCTCCGTTCTTTCCCTGATTTTTCCAGTTCCTGGCAGACTGCGATCAAGGTCAGGGTCACCGCCGCTGCCTGGAACAACCGGACGATATAATCCTGTGTCTTCATGACCGCTCCTTGTTAGCCCTCTCTGATATTTAACCCCAAAACCACCGATGTTTCAACCTGCCGGGCGGGTATTTCCCAGTAGGTTTCCAGTAACCTGTTCTTTTTTGCCATCAGGCGGAAACCGTGCTGCTGATAAAAAGCGATTGCCCAGTGAGCGTCTGCCCATGTTCCCACCAGCAGCCGGGGGGTTCTTACCAGCGATTTGAGATGGTTCAGTAACTTCCCCCCGATACCCCGCTTCTGCCATTCGGGCAGCACGTAAGTATGCCGGACCAGGGTAACGTCTTGTACCGGCTCGATTCCAATCACGCCGACGAGCTCGCCGTCCGCCTCCCACCCGTAGAAATCAACTCGGCGCATTTCCCGTTTCAGCTCTTCCAGGGTCATATAGGGCTGATGGTACCGGTCCTCCGGGATAACTCCCTCGTAAGCCCGGGCAGCCTCATTGATGATGAAATATATCCTGCCGGTATCCTGTTCCTGACACTTCCGTATCATTATCCGCCCTGAATTATACCATCTATCACCGTTTTCGCAAGAAAGCGGGAATTATTCGAGGAAAATGCTTGCTGACTATTGTCAGGCGGGTAAAATATGTTATAATCAACCGTTGTTGGAGATAATAAAAGGGGCGTAAGCCCCTTTTATTTGAATACGGGGCAAAATATCTTTATAAGAGAGGGGCTGATGACGGATATCAATGCGGTAAAGAAATGGGTAGAAGAGTGCGCTGCGCTGACACAGCCGGATAACATTGTCTGGTGTGACGGCTCTGAAGCGGAAAAAGAGCGACTGGAGAAAGAAGCCCTGTCCACGGGCGAAATGATCCAGTTGAACCAGGAAAAACTTCCCGGGTGTCTTTATCATCGCACCGCGGTGAATGACGTCGCCCGCACGGAGAATCTGACCTATATTTGCACCACACGTAAAGAGGATGCCGGCCCGAACAACAACTGGATGACCCCGGAAGAAGGTTACGCCAGGGCCGGAGCCATTTTTGAGGGGGCAATGAAAGGCCGTACCATGTACGTTATTCCCTTCTCCATGGGACCGGTCGGCTCCCCTTTCAGCAAGATTGCCGTTGAGCTCACGGACAGCATCTATGTCTACCTGAATATGCGTATTATGGCCCGTATCGGCCAGCCGGTGCTGGACGTGCTCGGTTCATACGCGGATTTTACCCGCGGCCTGCACAGTAAGGCTGCCCTGGACCTGGATAACCGCCTTATTCTGCACTTTCCGGAGGACAATACCATCTGGAGCGTTGGCAGTGGCTACGGGGGGAATGTTTTGCTGGGAAAGAAATGCCTTTCCCTTCGTATCGCCAGCTATCTGGGCAGACAGGAAGGCTGGCTCGCCGAACACATGCTCATCGTCGGTATCCAGGACCCTCGGGGTAATGTAACTTACATCGCCGGCGCTTTCCCCAGTGCTTGTGGCAAGACCAATCTGGCGATGCTGGTCCCCCCTGAAGTCCTGAAGGAAGAAGGCTATAAAGTATTTACCGTCGGCGATGATATTGCCTGGATGCGCATCAAAGAGGACGGAAGATTGTGGGCGATTAACCCGGAAGCTGGCTTCTTCGGCGTGGCGCCGGGCACCAACTGGAAGACCAATTTTAACGCGATGGAAACCATTCAGGCGGACACCATCTATACCAACGTTGTCCTCAAGCCTGACGGTACGGTCTGGTGGGAAGACGGTGACGGTGACCCGCCTCCGGAAGCCCTGGACTGGAAAGGTAACCCCTGGTACCCGGGCATGAAGGATGAAAACGGCAACCCCGTCCCCGGGGCCAATCCGAACAGCCGCTACACCACTCCGGCCGCCCGCTGCCCGAGCATTTCCCCCCACTGGGAAGACCCGGAAGGAGTGCCTATTTCGGCGATAATCGTGGGCGGGCGCCGGGCGCACCTGACACCGCTGGTCTATGAGTCATTTAACTGGCAGCATGGCGTGTTCGTCGGCTCGACCATGGCCTCCGAACGGACTGCCGCCCAGTACGGCAAGTTCGGCGAGGTGCGGCGCGACCCCATGGCGATGCTGCCATTCTGCGGCTACAATATGGCGGACTACTTCAGACACTGGCTGAACACGGGAAAGAAGTTGGCCAGCCCTCCCCGGCTCTTTCACGTTAACTGGTTCCGTACCGGCGAGGACGGCAAGTTTATGTGGCCCGGGTTCGGCGAAAACCTGCGCGTGCTCGACTGGATAGTACGGCGTTGCCGGGGTGAAGTCGAGGCGGTCGAAACTCCCATCGGTTATGTTCCCGCTCCGGATTCCATCAATATGGACGGCCTGGACCTGCCGGCCGAAATAATGGACAAGCTGCTCTCCGTGCACCCGGCTGATTGGACGAAAGAGCTGGGGGCTATCGAAGAGTTCTACGCCAAATTCGGCGACCGGATGCCGCCTGAGATATGGGAAGAGTTCCGGGCGCTAAAAAGCCAGCTGGGCAAGACCAGTGGGCGATAGTGCGCCGGAAAGTCAGGATAACGCTGGCGCGCCCAGAGGGATTCGAACCCCCGACCCCCGGTTCCGAAGACCGGTGCTCTATCCGCTGAGCTATGGGCGCGCGGCTTCTGACCAGATTATAATTGATTCACCGCTGCCGGGCAATCAGCGCGTCGGAAGACGGCCTGACCGGCAGATGCAGGAAAATCGCTAATCCCTTCACAGGAGGAAAACCGCGTATGGAAATGGAACTGAAAGGCAAGATTGCCCTGGTTACTGGAAGCGGCAGCGGCATCGGGAAAGCCATCGCCCTGGGCCTGGCCCGGGAAGGCGTTGATATCGCCGTGAATGACGTGGAGCCGGCCCGGGCCGAAGAGACTGCCGCCGACGTATCCGCTCTGGGCTGCCGGGCGCTGGCGGTTGCGGCCAGCGTCGCCGATGCGGAGGAAGTCAACCGCATGGTGTCGCGCGTCGTTGCCGGACTGGGCGGTATCGATATTCTGGTCAACAACGCCGGAGCCACCAGCAGCCTCCTGGTGGAAGACATGGAGAAGAATGAGTGGGACAGGGTCCTGGCCGTTAACCTGGACGGGGCTTTCAATTGCTGCAAAGCGGTTTTTCCGGTGATGAAGCAGCGGGGCGGCGGCCGGATAATCAATACCATCTCCTATTCCGGCGCCAGGATGACCATGATTGGCGGAGTCCACTACACCTCGTCCAAAGCCGGCATCATCGGGCTGACCCACCAGCTCTCTTACGAGTTTGGCCGCTACAATATTACCGTTAACGGCATCTCACCGGGGAACGTGATTACTCCCATGCTCAAGTCGGGGACCACTCCGGAGCGGCTCGCCGAGATGAAGAAAATGTATCCTCCGGGTGACATGCCCACTCCGGAAGACGTGGCAGACCTGGCCGTTTTTCTGGCATCCAGTCGGGCCCGGATGATAAACGGCACCAACATCGAGGTTGACGGCGGTATTACCGTGCCCGTGGCCATCGGTGTCGACTGGGATACCTACTGGGCCACCAAGAAAGAAGCTGCCCGGAAAAGAAAGGCCGGAAAGTGAGCGATGGGGTGAGTGGAGGGATTTGAACCCTCGATCTCCAGGGCCACAACCTGGCGCCTTAGACCACTGGGCTACACTCACCACAAGGGACATAGCCATTATAGCTGATGGGGAACGGATTTTCAACGTGCGGTCGTTTACCTGTCGCTCAGTTCCGCGATGCTGACCCCGGCGCCGCCCTCCCCATACCCGCCCGGGCGGTAGGACTTGACCAGGTCGTGTCTGGCCAGCTCTCTCCTCACTGCCTCCCGGAGAGTTCCTCCCCCCTTCCCGTGTATTACCCTGACCTGCCGGTGCCCGGACATAAAGGCGTCATTCAGGTATTTATCAAGCTTCAGAAGTGCTTCGTCCACTGTCATGTGGCGTAGCTGCACTTCGTCTCCCACTGTCCTCAGGCTGATATGAAAGCGGTTATTCTTCATCGTGCCAGAATACACCGATTGTAGCACCTCCGTGGTTCCGGCACAAACCGCGCCAGACGGTTCTTGTTGCTCTCACGGCCAAAGTGCTAGAATTAAAAAGGGGTTTGGTTTTACTTATGCCGCTTGATTCAATTGTTGTCAAAGGGGCCCGCGAGCATAACCTGAAGAACATAGACATTGTTATTCCCCGGGATAAGCTGGTAGTTATCACCGGTGTTTCCGGTTCGGGGAAAAGTTCGCTCGCCTTCGATACCATCTACGCGGAAGGTCAGCGCCGCTATGTGGAATCACTCTCCGCCTACGCTCGTCAGTTCCTGGGACGTATGGAAAAACCGGACGTGGACTACATTGAAGGATTGAGCCCGGCCATCTCTATCGACCAGAAAGGGCCGAGCCGGAACCCTCGGTCCACGGTGGGTACGGTCACCGAGATTTACGACTATTTACGGCTGCTTTTTGCCCGGGTAGGCCATCCCCACTGCCCCCGGTGCGGGCGGGAGATTACCATGCAGACGGTACAGCAGATTGTAGACGCCGTGCAGGGCCTGCCGGAAAAGAGCCGCATCATGATTCTGGCGTCGTTAATCCGGGACCGGAAGGGCGAATACCAGGCGGTATTTGATGACCTGCGCAAGGCGGGTTATATCCGCGTCCGCGTTGACGGGCGCATTTATGACCTGGCGGAGAAGTTCCATCTGGACAAAAACAAAAAGCACACTATCGAGGTGGTGGTAGACCGGCTAATCATCGGCCAGAGCGGCGGGCAGAGCCGCATCGCTGATTCCGTGGAAACGGCGCTCAAGCTCGGCGCGGGGGTGGTGCTGGTCTCGATTATCGACGGGGAAGAACTGCTTTTTTCGGAGCACTTCGCCTGCCCCCATTGCGGCATCAGCCTGGGTGAGATTGCGCCGCGCACTTTTAGCTTCAACAGTCCGCACGGTGCCTGCCCGGGCTGTACCGGCCTGGGCGTCAAGCTGGAAATTGACCCGGACCTGGTCATCCCGGAACGGGACCTGTCCATCGCCGGCGGGGCCATCCGGCCCTGGCAGTTTTCCAGCTGGTTCGGCTACCAGTTCGAGTCCCTGGCTCGCCGTTACGGGTTCTCTCTCCGCCAGCCGGTAAAAGAACTGAGCGAGGACAATTTACAGGTACTGCTTTACGGTGAAGGTGGTGCCTCGCACCAGTATCGGAACCGCTTTGGAAAAGTAAGGGAATATTTTGAAGGTTTCGAAGGGGTAATTCCCCGCATGGAACGCCTCTACCGGGATACGGATTCGGAGAACTCCAGGGCGCAAATTGAGCGCTATATGGTCGCCCGCCCCTGTCCGGTCTGCCAGGGTAAGCGGCTGAAACCGGAATCACTGGCGGTTACCATCGGCGGGCGCAATATTATGGACGTCAGCGCCCTGTCCATCAACCGGTCTCTGGAGTGGATGGCCGCCACCGGCAGGGACGTGCTCAACGAGCGTGAGCAGATGATTGCCGGGCAAATCCTGAAGGAAATACGGACGCGTCTCGGCTTCCTGAAAGACGTCGGTCTGGAGTACCTCACGGTTGACCGGGCCGCCGCCACGCTGAGCGGCGGCGAAACCCAGCGCATCCGACTGGCAACCCAGATAGGCAGCGGCCTGATGGGAGTGCTCTATATCTGTGACGAACCGACCGTAGGTCTGCACCCCGCTGATGATGCCCGCCTCATCGCTACCTTGAAGCGTTTGAGAGACCTGGGTAATACCCTGCTCGTCGTCGAACATGACGAGGCGATGATGAGGGCGGCCGATCATATCATTGATATGGGGCCCGGGGCTGGAGAACACGGCGGCCGGGTTATTGTTGCCGGCCCTCTGGCGGAGGTTATCGATTGCCGTCACTCGATTACCGGCCAGTACCTGGGCGGGAAGAAGCAGATCCCGCTTCCGGAAACCCGGCGCCCCGGCTCCGGCGAAGCCATCCTGGTTAAAGGCGCCCGCCAGAATAACCTGAAAAATATTGATGTGAGCATTCCGCTGGGTAAGTTCGTTTGCGTTACCGGTGTCTCCGGCAGCGGTAAGAGTACCCTCATTGACGAAATTCTTTACCGCAAGCTGGCACATATATTCTATCGGGCAAAAGAGCGGGCCGGGGCATGTGACGAAATCACCGGCCTGGAACACATCGATAAAGTGGTTGATATCGACCAGTCGCCTATCGGGCGCACCCCGCGCAGCAATCCGGCTACTTACACCGGTGCCTTTACCCCCATCCGGGAGCTTTTTGCTACCGTTCCGGAAGCGCGTATGCGGGGCTACGCTCCGGGACGCTTTTCGTTCAACGTCAAAGGCGGCCGCTGTGAAGCCTGCCGTGGTGAAGGCTATATCCAGATTGAAATGCAGTTTCTGCCGGATGTTACCGTCCCCTGTGAAATCTGTAAAGGAAAACGCTATAACCGGGAGGCGCTGGAAATCCGGTTCAAAGGCAAGAACATCGCCGAAGTGCTCGATATGACCGTGGAGCAGGCCCTGGCCTTCTTCGAAAATATCCCCAGGGTAAAAACCAAGCTGGCCACCCTGCATGATGTGGGGTTGGGCTATGTCCACCTCGGCCAGCCGGCGCCCACTCTTTCCGGCGGTGAGGCGCAGCGGGTCAAGCTGGCCACGGAGCTGTCGCGGCGGGCCACCGGCCGCACCCTGTATATCCTGGACGAGCCGACCACCGGCCTGGCTTTTGGTGACGTGGCGGCTCTGCTCGGTGTTCTTCAGCGTTTGGTGACTGCCGGCAACACGGTGGTGGTCATCGAGCACCACCTGGATGTAATCAAGAACGCTGACCATGTTATCGACCTCGGCCCCGGTGCCGGTGACCGGGGAGGCTACATGGTTGCCGCCGGCACTCCGGAAGAAGTGGCCGGAGTAGCCGATTCGGCCACCGGCCAGTACCTGGCAAAAGTCCTGCCGCGGGATGCGGCACCGGGGCTGACCGGCTAGCGGAGAAGCGGTGACTCGTGCTAAAATTCGGCTAAAGCCCTGTTCGGGCGACACGGGAGGTAAATGTTGAATCGGGCGGAAACCCTGGACTCGGTAAAGGAAAACGTCGAGAACAGCAAACAGGTGCGGCATATGCTCGCTACCGAAGTCATCATGCGGACGCTGGCCCGGCGTCTGGGTGAAAACGAAACGGAGTGGGGCCTCACCGGCCTGGTCCACGATATCGATATCGAGCTTATCGACGGGGATATGTACCTTCACGGTAAACTCGGCGCTGACCTGGTACGTGACCTGGAGGGGAGTGAAGCGATGGCGCACGCCGTGCTCTGCCATAACCCGCGGCACAATATCTCTGTAGAAACCAGCCTGGATGCCGCGCTTATCTGCGCTGACTCTCTGTCCAAGCTAATTATCTCCGCCGCCCGGGCCAATCCCCGGCAAAAGCTGGAAGCAGTCGATGCTGGCACGGTTGAAGACATGGTCCGGGACGGACAGGTCGTTTCTGACCGGGATAGAATTGCCTTGTGCGCTGACCTTGGTCTCACCCGTTCCGAACTGATCGATCTGGGCCTGAATGCCGTGAAAAAAAGCGCCGCTGACATCGGCCTCTGAAGCGTCAGCTGACCGATAGTACGGAGCCGGCGGCGGTTTTGGTGACCTCGATGCGATTGGGAAAAGCGTCTCGTAGTTCTTCGATGTGGGTAATCACCAGCAGCTTCTCAAAGTCATCCTGGATGGAATTGATCGCTTCTCTTAGCTTCTCAATGCCGGCGGCGTCCTGAGTGCCGAAGCCCTCGTCTATAATCAGGGTGGGCAGCGGCGCCCCGGAGCGGTGGGCGAGCAGCCGGGAAAGGGCGATGCGGATGGCGAAGTTGATCCGGAAGGCTTCCCCGCCGCTGAACATCTCGTAATTCCTCGTCCCCAGTTCGTCCGAGATATTTATATCCAGCACTTCTATCGGTTTGCCTTTTTTTGACGGCCGCTGCGTGTCAAACTTCAGGCTCATCCGGTTGTCCGTCATCCGCCCCAGTAACTGGTTGGCCTCAACCTCGATTTCCGGCAGCGCCGATTCTATTATCATGGTCTGTACCCCGCCCTTACCGAAGGCTTTTACCAGCTCCCGGTAAATACCCTCTTCTCTGCTGGCGCCGGACAGCAGCCGCGTCTTTTCTTTCTTCTTTTCTTCCTGCTCCGCACAGTACTGCAACCTGGCCCTGGCGCTGCCCACACTCTCCTGGGCCTGCTTCTGTTGGCGGGAAAGTTCCTGCCACTCCGCTTCCAGTCCGGCGATATCGTTTATCATCGCGGGGAGAGAAGCCATCTCCACGGCCAGCTCTTCTTTCTTTTGCGCGTCTTTACGGAGACTGTCCCTCAGGCCGGCTGCGTTGGCCTCCGCCTGCTTCAGTGACTCTCTTTCTTGCTCTATCTCCCGCTCCGCTTCCTCGAGCTGACGCTTGGGGGCCTCATGTTGCTCCAGGCCGCTTATCTCCTGTTTGATGCGCTCGTGTCTTTCCGGGTCGTATTCGATTTTCCCCAGCTCGCTCTCTACCTCGGCGAGCGCCGCTTGCTCGGCGGCGGCAAAGTCTTTGCGGGCCAGGCGGCGTTCTATTTCGCCGAGTTTTTCTCTTTCTCGGGCAAGCTGTTCTCCGGCCTCCTCTGCCTGCTTGAGCTCACTTTTCAAACCGCCGGCATGGCTCTGGAGACTGGCCTTATCCCGGTTCAACCGGTCTTCCATCCGGGACAGCTCTTCTTCCAGCGTCCCTGATGCTGTTTTCCCTTCGGCAAGCTCGGTACGGCTCGCTTCTAAAGAGGAAACCTTGAGCTCACGCTCCCGGGTGTACTTCGATTCAATCAGCCGCCGCCCCTCGGCGCCCAGTTCCGTCTCGCAAAGAGGACATCTGGTTTCGGCATGCGCGGAAAGAAGCTTCATTTTTTCATCCAGCTCGCTTGCTTCCTTTTCCAGCCGGGAAATTTCAGCCTCCAGGTGGTTGAGCCGGGTCTGCTTTTCCCGGAAGGCTTTTCTCTTTGTCTGGAGCTCCGCCTCCCGCCCGCTGATTTTGTCCATCTCCGCCTGTACCTGCTGCCACTGGCTTTTTAGCCGGGGTAACGCCTGCGCCTCGGTTTCCAGCTGGTTGATTCTGGTTTCATGGACTCTATGTTCCGTTTTCAGGCCTTCCTGGGCGGTGAAGACCACCCTCTCCAGCTGCGCCTGGCGGTCTTTGAGCCGGCTGAGCCGCATCAGTTTCTGCCCGAACTCCTCGTTGGTTTTCCTGGCCTCGCTTAACCGGTTGAACCCCTCTTCTATCGCTTCGCGCCGGGCAATCAGCCCCTCGTGTTTCTCGATGCGGGAACGCAGTTGTACCGCTTGCCCGTCAAAAAACTCGAGGTTCCGCTGTCTCTCCGCCATAATGTTTTCCAGCTGGTCCAGCTGTGTCTTTTTTCTATCCAGGACTTCCTTTTTCTGCCGTAAGTCATTGAGCCTGGTGTTTGCCTCTGCCGTTAGTTTTTCCGCTTCGGCAAGGGCATGCTGTGCGGCTTCGAACTCGCTTTCGTAGGTCGGTTTTGCCGCCAGTTCGTCTTCTATCTCCCGCAGCGCGCTTTCCAGCTGCTCCTTTTCCGCTTCCTGCTGCCGGGCAAGCTCTCTTGCCTGCTCTTCCAGCCGGTCGTAGAGTGACAGTCCGAGGATATTCGCCAGCACCTGTTTGCGCTCGGCAGGGCGCTTGATGGTAAACTCGTCGGCGTGGCCCTGTCGCAGGAAGGCGCTGTTGACAAAGGTGTCATAGTCCATGTGCAGTTCGGCGCTGATTTTCTGCTGGGTCCGGAAAATGGGGTTGTCCGTCAGAGACTTCGCCTCGCCGTTGCTTAGTTCATAAAATTCCAGTATGGACTGTCCGGGTCTCCCTTGTTTTTTGGGCCGGGAACGCTTGCGGATGACACGATACGTCTGGTTGCCGACCATGAAATCAAATTCCACTTCCATTTCCGGCTGCCCGGTATGTATCAGTTCGTCATCGCTTCCCGTGCGGGACTTCCCCCATAATGCCCAGGTCATGGCGTCAATCAGAGCTGACTTGCCGTTACCGTTCTCTCCGGACAGGCAGGCGGTGTGGATACCCTGAAAGTTCAGCGGCGGCACGTTGTCCCGGTAGCACATAAAATTGCTTACTTTTAACCTGACGGGAATCATCCTGAATCTCCGGTAAAAATGTCCTTTCCATTTTAGCACATAAGTCCTCCGTATCTCTTTACCCCCGGACCGGCTGGCTTGACGCTGTGAGCGGCCCGGACTAGAATAAAATTATGTTCGAGGTTCTCAGCGATAAGCTGTCCGGGGTATTCCGGCGGCTGGGTAGCAAAGGTAGACTGACGGAAAAGGACATCGATGAAGCCCTGCGGCAGGTGCGTCTGGCGCTGCTTGAGGCGGACGTTAACTTCAAAGTGGTCAAGGAGTTTATCGTCCGGGTGAAAGAGCGTTCGATGGGCGCCGAGGTGCACCAGAGCCTTTCCCCGGGGCAGCAAATGGTGAAAATTGTCAATGATGAGCTGGTTGGCATCCTCGGTGGAGAACCCGGAAAGCTGGCTCCATCATCCCGCCCTCCGTCGGTGGTAATGCTGGTAGGGCTGCAGGGTAGCGGTAAGACCACTACCGCCGCCAAGCTGGCGCTCCATCTGAAAAACTCCGGCCAGAAACCGCTGCTGGTCGCTGCCGATAACCGCCGTCCGGCTGCCATCGAGCAACTGGTTACCCTGGGAAGCCAGCTGGACATTCCCATCTATCATGAAAGCCCCCGGGTCTCTTCCCGGGATACCTGTGCCCGGGCCCTGAAAAAGGCAAAGGAGACCGCGGCCGGCTGGGTCATCGTGGATACGGCCGGCCGCCTCCACATTGAAGAGGAGATGATGGCCGAACTGACCGGTCTGGAAAAGGAGCTGCAGCCGGCGGAAACGATGCTCGTGGTTGATGCCATGACCGGACAGGACGCGGTGAGGGTCGCCGCGGACTTTCATTCCCACGTTAATCTGACCGGGCTCATTTTGACCAAGATGGACGGTGATGCCCGCGGCGGAGCGGCCCTATCCATACGCTGGGTCAGCGGGGTCCCGGTCAAATTTATCGGCACCGGTGAAAAAGCGGCGGCTCTGGAGCCTTTTTACCCTGACCGTCTTGCCTCCCGCATCCTGGGTATGGGTGATATCCTTACCTTTGTGGAGAAAGCGGAGGCGGCCCTTGAAGCTGACCAGGCCAGGGAACTGGAGAGAAAGGTAAAGACGGCCAGTTTTGACCTGGAAGATTTCCTGGACCAGCTGCGGTCAATCAAGAAGATGGGGCCGCTGTCCCAGTTGATGGAGATGCTACCGGGTATATCCCGGATGTCCGCGCAGCTTCCGGAAGGAGCCGAGGAAAAGCAGCTCAGGAAAGTAGAGGCCATCATCCTCTCAATGACACCGGAAGAGCGCCATAACCCGAATATCATCGGGGGCAGCCGCCGCCGGCGCATCGCCCGGGGTAGCGGGCTGAAACCCCAGGACATTAACCAGCTCCTGAACCAGTTCCACCAGATGCAGAAGCTGATGAAAATGGGGGCAAAAGGTAAGCTCCCGCGCGGCCTGACGGGGATGTTCCGGTAGCCGGGTCTTATTCCAGGTAGTCTTTCAGCTTGCGGCTGCGGCTGGGGTGACGCAGTTTGCGCAGCGCCTTGGCTTCAATCTGCCGGATTCTTTCCCTGGTAACGTTGAATTCTTTACCCACTTCCTCCAGAGTGCGGCTGCGCCCGTCATCGAGCCCGAACCGGAGCTGGAGCACTCGTTGTTCCCGTGGGGTCAGGGTGAAGAGCACGTCTTCAATCTGTTCCTTGAGAAGCTGCTTGGAAGCGGCATCCACCGGCGGCAGTGCGTTCCTGTCCTCTATCGAGTTGCCCAGCGGGCTGTCTTCCTCTTCACCGATGGGCGACTCCAGAGAGATGGGCAACTGGGATACCTTGACTATTTCTCTTACCTTATCCGAGGATATCTCCATCTCCTTGGCGATTTCCGTGGAGGACGGCTCGCGCCCGTACTCTTGGGCGAGGCGCCGGCTCGTTTTCAGCAGACGGTTGATTGTCTCTACCATGTGAACCGGGATGCGGATGGTGCGGGCCTGGTCAGCAATCGCCCGGGTGAGAGCCTGGCGGATCCACCAGGTGGCGTAGGTGCTGAACTTGTAACCTTTCCGGTAATCAAATTTCTCCACCGCTCTCATCAGGCCGATGTTACCCTCCTGGATGAGGTCCAGCAGTGACATCCCGCGCCCGATGTGCTTCTTGGCGACGCTGACCACCAGACGAAGATTGGCCTCGATAAGGTGCCTCTCCGCTTTCTTCGCCTCGTGCTCGATGTATCTGAGGTAAACCCCGAACTGGCTTTCGTGGATTTTGACCTTGTCTTTGAAAGCATCATCGACTACCAGTTGCTCCACGTTGGCAACAGTGACCTTCTCCCCGATGGCCTCGATGATTTCCTGGGGTATCAGCTTGCTGCTGATAGCCAGCTTGATTAACAGGTGTTCCGTCTCGGGCACCGGCAGGTTGAGCTGGTCGGCAACGTCATGCAGCAGCTGTTCCTCCATACTCCCGTTTTTTTCCAGGGACCGGGCGGAAACGACGTTTTCGATAAAGTTGGCTGATGTGGTCAGACCCAGTTGCTCACGTACCGGCTGGATAACGGAAATCAGTCTCGCCGTATCTTTTACCAGTGCCAGAAATAGCTCGGTGGCGGTGGGAGAGGTCCCGTACTCTCGCAGGTAACGTTGCTTCACTGCGTTGACGCGCTTGCCCTCCTCCATTTTCTTGGCGAGCACCTTTTCGTCATTGGCGTTGAGCAGATGTACTCGCCCTATCTCATGCAGGTAAATACGGACCGGGTCGTCAGTTATGTCCTGTTCCGTCAGTTCCGGGGCGGCAGATAGCTCCAGGTCTTTTGATGACTCTGGTTTCTCGGCCTTGAAATGGATATCTTCCTGCCACACCCCGTGCGGACCCGGGATGCTTTTCCGTTCCGGTTCATCATCCGTGTCCTCAGAGCCGGTGTAAAGTTCGTGATTTTTCCCCAGCCCGTTTTCTACCTCCTCTGACATC
This sequence comes from uncultured Dehalococcoidaceae bacterium, assembly GCA_964615345.1. Lineage (GTDB taxonomy): Bacteria > Chloroflexota > Dehalococcoidia > Dehalococcoidales > RBG-16-60-22 > JACZSH01. The sequence goes on from CAZTMR010000001.1 coordinate 61,685, forward strand.
CCTTCATCATTAACGTTCCGGTCTGGTAAACCTGATTGGTCCTTTTCCATTTCCTGACTCATTCCTCACCTCCTGCGTTATGGCTTCCTCTGTCTTCTTTGCTGGTGTAGTTCTCTTAATTGCATGGAGAGTTCCAGACTCTCCTCCCCAGGTCCACTCAGGGTAATGCCCGCGCCGTTCAATGCGGCTTCCCGGGCGAACCGGCTTTTCAAATACCTTTCTTTCAGTCTGTGCTCGTAGTCTGCCAGCCTGCGCTCCACCTGGTTTGCCGGCAGGTTGCGCCGGATGATGTTCTCCAGGTGTTCCTGGACTGACTCATCCAGACCATCCTTTACCGATTGTAGTTCATGGTCTCTTTGCCAGGCAAGAAAAATCTCCCGGTTTTCACTGTTATTGAAATACTCCGGGATTAGGATGGTATCTTTGCTCTTTATTTCCGGGTGCTGCAGTAGCAGCGCCAGGCAGTCTTCTTCCAGCCGGCTGCTCAGGATGTGCCGCGGTGCCGGTGCGGGCGCGGGTGGCTTTCGTCCCGTTGCCTGACGGCGGTAAGCTTCCGGCCGGGGTTTTAATCGGCTCATCTCTGCTTCCAGTGTGGGCAGCGTGACGTCTATCATCCGGGCCAGCTTCTGCAGGTAATGGGCCCAGCGCACTCCGTCTTTTATCTCCGCCAGTACGGGCAAGAGCCGCTCCGCCGCCAGTGATTTCCCCCTTGCCGTGGTCAGGTCTAGCTCGGCGGTAACCATGCCGAAGGCATAGTCCATTATCGGCTGGGCGGTGGCCAGCAGCTCCTGCCAGGCTCCCCGGTTTTCTTTGATAACGTCATCCGGGTCTTTGCCCGCGGGTATGGTGACCACTCTTACCTCGGCTCCGAGGATGTTTTCGTAACTCACTCCTCGCAGCATGGCTTCCTTGCCTGCGGTATCGGCGTCAAGCGCCAGCACCACGTTCCGGGTCAGCTTCTTCAGGGAGATGACCTGCCTTTCCGTGATTGAGGTACCCATGGAGGCAACCACGTTCTTGAACCCGTTCTGGTGCGCCGTGATAACGTCTACGTACCCTTCCACGATGACGGCTGTCTCCTGCTGCCTGACGGCCGGCGCCGCCAGATTTAACCCGTAAAGCGTACCGCTCTTATCAAACAGCGGTGTTTGCGGCGAGTTGACGTATTTGGGCAGGGAATCGTCAAGCACCCTCGCCCCGAAACCGACCACGTGGCCCTTGATATCCTGGACCGGAAAAATCAGCTTGTTGCGGAACCGGTCGAATGATTTGCCGTCTTCGGTCTCTATCAGCAGCCCCGCCGCCACCAGTTCACTTTTCTGATAACCTTTCTCCACAAGGTGCTGCTTCAGTCCCTCCCTCTCGTTCCGGCTGTACCCCAGCCGGAAATCGCTGATGCTCCCGGAGGAAAAAAGGCGTTTTTTCAGGTAAGCGCGTGCCCTTTCCGCGGCCGGGGAGTTGAGGAGTATATCATGATAGTACTGCGCTGCCGCTTCGTTAATCCGGCGGAAGCGTTCACGTTCCTCTTTTCCCTGGTCCGGTTCGGACCGGGATGGGATGATGACTCCGGACCTGTCCGCCAGCAACCGCAGTGCCTCGCCAAAATCGGCATTATCCCTCTGCATGACGAAGGAGAGCACATCGCCGCCTCGGTTACAGCCGAAACAGTGCCAACTCTGCTGTTCCGGATAGACGAAAAAAGACGGATTTTTTTCACCGTGAAAAGGGCACAGCCCGGTCAGGTTCCGCCCCGCTTTTTTCAGAGTAACCTGCTGGCCAATAACGTCTGCGATATCCGTTTTCTGTTTTACTTCTTCAATGACGCTCATCAGTCAGATTAAACCGCTCTCCGTTCTCTCATGGCACCAGGTCTCCGGCCATTCTGGCGGCGTAGCCGTCCGTCATTCCGGCGATGTAGTCCACCACCCGCCGTTCCGGGTCGTCACTGTAAACGCTGTATTCAAGCGGCAGCTTGTCTTCGTGCTCCATAAAATACTGGTACAGGCGGCAGACTGTTTCCCTCGCCGCCACGGATTCTTCTTCCGGGGACTGTACATTATACACCCGCTCGAAAAGGAAATCACGCAACCTGTTGGTTGCTTCCAGCACCCGGCTGCTCATGCGGATAGCCGGTTTTTCGTTTTTCTCCGTTTCTCCATCCAGTACCGCCCAGGAGTTTTCGATAATGTCGGTGACCATGGTGTTGATACGCTGTGAATGAGAGATGCCGAGTACCTGTACCGCGGAAAGGGGCAGCTCGAACTCGGTGATAATTCCCGCCCGCGCCGCGTCCCCGACATCATGATTGACATAAGCTATTGCGTCGGCAATCTGGCAAACCGCTCCTTCTAGAGTCGCCGGTTTCCCGCTGTCTTCACCGGACAGGTTTTCCCGTCCTTTGGAATGGTGCAACAGCCCGTCACGGACCTCCTCTGTCAGGTTCAGCCCCTGGCCGTCTTTCTCCAGCCGGTCAACCACCCGCAGGCTTTGCTCGTTGTGCCGGAAGCCGGGTGTATACAGCTCATTCAAAACGTCTTCTCCCACGTGCCCGAAAGGAGTATGACCCAGATCGTGGCCCAGAGCGATTGCCTCGGTCAGGTCTTCGTTCAGATTGAGTGCCCGGGAAATGGTGCGGGCAATCTGGGAAACCTCCAGCGTGTGCGTCAGTCGTGTCACGTAGTGGTCACCGAGGGGAGCAATAAAGACCTGTGTCTTGTGTTTGAGACGCCGGAAAGCCTTACTGTGAATAATCCGGTCCCGGTCGCGCTGGAACGCCGTTCGTATCGGGCACGGCTCCTCCTCCCGGCGCCTGCCCCGTGACCATTTGCTTTTCACGGCATAGGGAGAAAGTTTCTCTTCTTTCTCTTCAGCCAGCCGGCGAACACCGAGTCGTCTGATCACCTGTATTTCAACCTTTTACACTGGCAAAAGACCCGGTAAAGTTCGGTGAATTGCAGGGTACGCCAATGAAGTTCGGCTGCTGTTTACGGTTCCAATCATAGTATACCATACTTTCCCTTCCATATCCAGCCGCCGGATAAGTGACTGCCCCCGGCGGTCGCACTGTTGACAGGATTTTTGCCCTGTTTTTGCTGTTCCCGGAGGGGCGCCATTGACTGAAGCCCGTGCCACCCGGAAACGGCAAATGAAGTTGACACAAATAGCGCTGTGACTTAGAATTATTATGCTGGTGAGACACCAGCGGAGGTTTGGTCATGATTGAGATGAGTATTGACAGCATTCGGGTTAGCTTGATGAACTACCAGCGGGTGGTGATACTGAAGGAGAAGGAAGCCAAGCGTTATCTGCCCATCTGGATTGGTCCGGCGGAAGCGGACGCCATCGCCGTAAAACTGCAGGGGGTCAACGTGCCGCGGCCCCTGACTCATGACTTGCTGAACTCGGTTATCGATTCTCTGGGGGCCAGCATCGACTCGATAATCGTGAATGACCTCAAGAATGACACGTTTTTTGCCCGGGTAATCCTCAACGTGGATGGAGGACAGATGGAAATAGATTCTCGTCCCAGTGACGCTCTGGCGCTGGCGGTAAGGGCCGAAGTGGCTATCTACGCTGATGAGTCCGTGCTGGAAAAGGCGGGGATTCTGCTGGATGAGGAGACGGGTAAACCGCTTATGGAAGAAGCCGATGAATCAGAAGGCAGGGACCGGAAGGTAAGCGATGAAGAGATGAAAAAGATGTCCGCCTTTTATGACTTCATCAACACCCTGGACTTGGATGATTTCGATAAGCGGAAATCTTGATCCTGTTGGGTGAGGCTAAAGAATTGCGGGAAAACGTTATCAAGAAACTGATGACTTCTATGAAGTGTGACTCGTGCGGCCGGCACTATGACGAGTATGACGTTGACGTCATCGGCCACCGCCAGGATATGTGGTTCCTGAGAGTGTTTTGCCCGGAATGCAATACTCACTGCCTGGTGGCGGCTGTGGTCAGGGAAGGTAAAGCCTCTGAGCAGCCGCAGCGTGGGTACGAAATAACCTCAGGCGAGCACCGGGAAGCGGTAAGCGCTGATGACGTGCTGTCCATGCACCTGTTTCTGAAAAATTTCGAAGGTGACTTCTCTCACCTCTTCGGGCGGGAATAGTTCTGGAACCGGGTGCCGTGGAAATCAAAGCCCTCCGGTAAATATTATAGCGGGCTTTTTGGTTAAAAGACCATATCCGGGGTAGCCTTGACCTCCGGGAGCATCTTTGCTATGCTACCTGAGGCGGGATGACGAGGCTGGTGTGAGTAGAATGCTACCTGCCTTGAGGCTGATTGGGGTAGGGTTTTTCATTGCTGGTTCTATCTTGCTCGGGGTGGTTACCGGCCTCTGGCTTGATGAACGGTTCAATACCAGCCCCGTTCTGGTACTAATCGGACTATTGGTTGGAATCATGGTTGCTTTTTATGGTGTTTATCGGATGCTGGAACCCCTTTTCGGGAAAAAGCAGAACAAGGGTAAAAACTGATGCCTGAACGGAGAGGTTTACGGTTGACTTCTCCGCTGGTTATCGGCATTGCGGGTATCTTTCTGCTCCTCCTTGTCATCGGTTTTATCAGCGGGCCGCTGGGAACGAGTATGTTCGGTGACCTCGGTTTGCCGGAATGGATTAGCGTTCCCCGTCCGTCCCCGGAGCTGCCGCCGGAAGTGGTCTTTCACGCTTTCGGCTTTCCCATTACCAACAGCATCATCGGCGCCTGGCTTACCATGGGCTTCCTGGTTATCTTTTCCGCGATTGTTACCCGCCGGCTGAAACTGGTGCCGGGCCGGCTGCAAACCGCCTTCGAGCTTATGCTCGGCGCGCTCTTTGACTTCTGCCGGAGAGTCGCCGGGGAAGAAAATGGGCGGCGTTTTTTTCCGGTGGTGGCTACCATTTTCCTCTTCGTCGCCTTTAACGCCTGGCTGAGCCTGGTCCCCGGGTTTGGCTCCATTGAGATAACCAACGCTGAGGGCCATCACGTACACTTGCTGCGCGGCGCCAATACGGACATCAATATGCCGCTGGCCCTGGCGCTGGTTTCTTTCGCTTTCGTGGAGTATTTCGGACTCAGAACGCTGGGGCTTAACTACGTGAAAAAATTTCTTAACGTGGGGCAGTTTTTCCGCGGGCTGGCGCACATCGGCCGCGGGCGGCTCCGCGCCGGGTTCGGCGGTCTTTTTCATGGTTTCATCAATATCTTTGTTGGCAGTCTGGAGGCGCTGAGCGAATTCATCCGCATCGTCAGCTTCACCTTCCGTCTTTTCGGCAACATGACCGCCGGGGAAATCCTGCTGCTGATTGCCGCCTTTCTCGTCCCCTGGGTATTCGCTCTGCCCTTTTACGGGCTGGAATTGCTTGTCGGCTTCGTCCAGGCGCTCATTTTCGCCGGACTGACATTGGTGTTTTTGACTCTGGCAGTGGCCCATCACGGAGAATAGAGCAGTTTACATAAATATACCGGTTTCCGCTAAAATATTAAGGAGGTAGTTAGTTAGATGGAAGCTGAAGTAATGAAAATGCTGGCGGTAGGCCTGACGGCTGGCCTGGGTCTGCTGGGACCGGCGCTGGGTATCGGCCTCATTGGCTTCTCTGCCTTGCAGGGAATCGCCCGCAACCCGGAGGCGAGCGGCCCGATACTGACCAACATGATTCTGGTCACCGCTTTTTGTGAAGCCATCGGCATTTATGCGCTGATTGTGGCTATCATCCTGACTATGATTGTCTAGGAAAAGGGAGAAATATTATGGGACAGGACGGAATACCGCTGTCTATAGGCGTCATTGTTACTGCTGCCGTACCGGGGACGCTGGTCCTCGTCGGGCTGGTGGTGGCGGTTCTCTAGGCCGTGTAAAGGGGGCAGTTCATGGAAGGCATTTTGGAACTCGGCATCAATCCCCCGGTGCTGCTGGCACAGGTAGTCAACGTTTTCATTTTGCTGGTTCTTTTATACCTGGTAGCCTACAAACCGGTAATGAGAATGCTTGACGAACGCTCGCGCCGGGTCAAGGAGGGGATGGAGCAGGCGGAGTCCATCAAGGAGCAGGCGGCTCAGGCTGAAGAAGAAGTGAAAAAGCAGTTGAAGGCCGCCAGCCAGGAAGGACAGGAGAAAATAGCCCGCGCCACAAAAATCGGCGAGGAGACCAAGCAGAAGGCGCAGCAGGAAGCCCGGGAAGAAGCCGAGGCGCTTATTGCGCGCGCCCGCTCCGAGATTCAAAAGGAGCGGGATGAAGCCATTGATGAAGTGCGCCGGGAGGCGGCTGACCTGACTATACTGGCTGCGGAGAAAGTCATCAACCGGTCACTGGACAGGAAAGCGCACCGTCAGTTGATTGAAAGCGTACTGGAAGAAAGCAAAAAGCTGAGAAAAGGATAAAATGATGTTACCCGGGAATCAGAATGGCTAGGAAAACTTATGCCCGGCGCTATGCTCAGGCGGTTTTCGAGATTGCGTTACAGGCCGGCGAGCTCGACCGGTGGCAGGCGGACTTGGCAAAAATCGTGGCTGCCGTCGGTGATAAGGAAGTAGCCGCTCTGCTGGAACACCCCAGGCTGCCTTACGAAGACAAAAACCGGCTCCTGGCCGAAGGCTTGCCGGAGGTTAACCCGCTGGCGCTGAATCTGGTGCGCTTGCTGATGAGCCAGGACAGCCTTCACACTATCGGCAGCATCGTGGCTGACTACCAGCGGCGCCTGAACCGGCACCGCGGAATAGAAACCGCCGAGGTGATTACAGCGGTGCCACTTAACGAGAAAGACAGGGCGAGCCTGACCCGGCACCTTGGCGCTATCACCGGCAAGAAAGTAGTTATTGAGTCCAGCACTGCCCCGGAGCTGATCGGCGGCGTTGTCGTTAGAGTTGGCGGCAAGCTCCTGGACGGGAGCACCCGGAGCAAGCTGGCTGCCCTGAAGAGAGCGATGGTCGGCGCCAAAATATAACGCCTTCCCGTGGCCGGTATGACCATCAGGACAGGAGGAAGACAGGTTGGCAAAAGCACAGGATATCGTTTCGGTTATCAAACAGCAGATTGAGCAGTTCGGCTCGCCGGTGAGTATGGTAGACGTGGGCACCGTAATCGAGGTCGGTGACGGCATCGCCCGCATTCACGGTCTATCCGGCGTAAAGTATAACGAGCTGCTGCAGTTCCCCGATGAGATTATGGGAATCGCCCTCAACCTGGAAGAAGATAGCGTGGCGGCTATCGTTTTGGGTGATTATACCCGGGTGAAAGAGGGCGATGAGGTCCGGAGCACCGGCCGGATTGCCGAGGTGCCCGTGGGCGATGCGCTCATCGGGAGAGTTGTTGATTCGCTGGGGCGGCCTCTTGACGGCAAGGAGGCAATAAAGACACGCAAGACCCGGCCCGTGGAACGCGTGGCGCCCAACGTGGTCCTGCGGAAATCCGTGGATACCCCCGTGCAGACCGGTATCAAGGCGGTGGACAGCCTGATTCCTCTGGGCAGGGGACAGCGGGAGCTTATCATCGGTGACCGCTCTACCGGGAAAACGGCCATCGCTCTGGATACCATTATCAATCAGAAAGGCGGAGATTTAATCTGTATTTACGTTGCCATCGGGCAGAAGGCGGCCAAAGTGGCCCAGGTGGTGTCCACTCTGGAGTCCCACGGCGCGATGAAGCACACCATCGTGGTGGCGGCCAACTCTGCTGATTCCGTGGCCCTGCAGTACCTGGCCCCCTACGCCGGCTGTGCCATCGGCGAGGAGTTTATGGAAGATGGTAAAGACGTTCTGGTGGTCTATGATGACCTCTCCAAGCACGCCTGGGCCTACCGGCAGCTTTCGCTGTTGCTGCACCGCCCGCCTGGACGGGAGGCCTATCCGGGAGACGTTTTCTACCTGCACAGCCGCCTGCTGGAAAGGGCTGCCAAGTATGCGGATGAATACGGCGGCGGCTCCCTGACGGCCCTGCCCATTATCGAGACCCAGGCAGGTGATATGTCCGCCTACGTCCCGACCAATGTAATCTCGATTACCGACGGCCAGATGTTCCTGGAATCAGACCTGTTTTATGCCGGTATCCGGCCGGCGCTGAGTATCGGCCTGTCCGTTTCCCGGGTGGGAAGCGCTGCCCAGACCAAGGCAATGAAACAGGTCGCCGGCCGGCTCAGGCTGGAACTGGCCCAGTACCGGGAGCTGGCGGCTTTTGCCCAGTTTGGCACCAGTGAGCTGGACAAAACTACCCGGGACCAGCTTAACCGCGGCCAGCGGATTATTGAAATCCTGAAACAGCCCCAGTTTGTGCCCGTGCCGGTTGAGAAGCAGGTGACGATTCTGTACGCCGCCATTAACGGATATCTTGATGACATACCGGTTGATAAACTGTACGCTTTTGAAGCCGGCTTGAATGATTTCGTGGGAAAAACTTATCCTGAAATCGGTAAGAAAATCGTCAGCGCTAAAGAGATTACCGCCGAGATTGAAGAGCAACTGAAGACGGCAATAGTTGAATTTAAACAGGGTTTCTTGCCCCTGGAGGAAGGAGACCAGGCTGACTGATGGCTGACATCCGCGCCATACGCCGGCGTATCCGGGGCGTCCAGAACACCGCCAAAATCACCAAAGCAATGGAAATGGTGGCGGCTTCAAAAATGAAAAAGGCGCAGGAGCGCGGCCTGGCCGGACGCCCTTACGCGGAAAAAATCCAGCAGGTTATTGCTGACCTGGCGGCGCTTCCTGACTCCGGTGCCGTCCTGCACCCCCTCCTGCAGAGTCGGGCGGTTAACCGCATAGCTCTGGTGCATATCACCCCGGACCGGGGGTTGTGCGGCGGCCTGAACGCCAATATCAACCGTATGTCGGCACGCTTTATTTTGGAACAATCGGTCCCGGTAACCCTGATTGCCGTCGGGCGCAAAGGGCTTGACTTTATGCGGCGCAACCAGTGTGACATCCTGGCCGAATTCACTCAGCTGGGTGACCGCCCCGGTTTTCTGGACACGCTGCCTATTTCCCGGATTATTATCGATGAGTACACCAGCGGCAACGTAGACCAGGTCTACCTGGTCTACTCCCGGTTTATTTCGACGATGCTGCAGCAGCCCCATATGCAGCCGCTGCTGCCGGTGGAACCGGCCGGTATACCGGCGGTGCAGAACGTGGACTATATCTACGAACCCGGTTCGGGTATGGTTCTGGAGGCGCTCCTGCCGCGCTTCGTCGAGATGGAGGTGTATCACGCGGTGCTGGAATCCATTGCCAGCGAGCATTCCGCCCGGATGGTGGCCATGAAGAATGCCACAGAGAATGCCCGGGAACTGATTGAAGACTTGACCCTGCTTTATAACAAGGCCCGGCAGGAGTCAATTACCACTGAACTTTTGGATATCGCGGGCGGAGCGGCGGCTCTGGCTTGAAACAGGAGGTTATAATGGCAAACGGCAAAGTGACTCAGGTTATCGGCACCGTCGTTGATGTGGAATTTCCGCCTGAGAAGTTGCCCGCGCTCTTTAACGCGGTGGAGATAAACACAGGCGGCAACCGGATTGTCCTGGAGGTGCAGGAGCATATGGGCAATAACTGGGTCCGGTGCCTGGCGTTATCACCCACTGATGGTCTGGAAAGAGGCGCTGAGGCGGTGGATACCGGCTCGGCGCTTACCGTGCCGGTGGGCAAGAATACCCTCGGACGGCTCTTTAACGTTATGGGCGAGGCCCTGGACAACCTGGGGCCGGTGCAGGCCACGGAACACTGGCCGATTCACCGCCTCCCACCCTCTTTTGAAGAGCAGGAAACCACCACCCAGATGCTGGAAACCGGCCTCAAGGTTATTGACCTGATTACCCCTTTCACCCGGGGAGGTAAAGTGGGCGCCTATGGCGGCGCCGGAGTCGGCAAGACGGTTATCATCCAGGAGCTTATCCGCAACATCGCCACCATGCACGGCGGGTATTCCGTCTTCACCGGTATCGGAGAGCGCTCCCGTGAAGGAAACGACCTGTGGCACGAAATGAGTGAATCCGGCGTGATTGACAAGACGGTCATGGTCTTCGGCCAGATGAATGAGCCTCCCGGAGTGCGCCTTCGGGTGGGACTGACCGGACTGACCATGGCGGAATACTTCCGCGATGCCGAAAGACAGGACGTGCTCCTGTTTATCGATAATATCTACCGCTATACCCTGGCGGGGATGGAAGTCTCCGCCTTGCTCGGACGCATGCCTTCGGCGGTCGGCTATCAGCCCACTCTGGCCACGGAGATGGGTGACCTGCAGGAGCGAATCACGTCTACCAAGCAGGGCTCCATCACTTCCTTCCAGGCGATTTACGTGCCCGCGGATGATTATACCGACCCCGGAGTGGTGACCACGTTTGGCCATCTTGATGCCGTGGTCGCTCTGGAGAGGTCCATTGCGGAACAGGGGCTGTATCCGGCGGTAGACCCGCTGGTATCCACGTCACGTATTCTTGACCCCTCGGTCGTCGGGGAAGAGCATTACCAGGTAGCCCGCGGTATGCAGTCCGTACTGCAGCGCTATAAAGACCTTCAAGATATCATCGCCATCCTGGGCATCGAGGAGCTGAGCGAAGAAGACAAACTGACCGTGAGCCGCGCCCGGCGCATCCAGCGTTTCCTTTCCCAGCCGATGTTCGTCACCGAGGTGTTCACCGGCCGAAAAGGCAAGTACGTTACCATAAAAGAGACTATCCGCGGCTTCAAAGAGATACTGGAAGGCAAGCATGACAGCCTTCCGGAGCAGGCCTTTTACATGGTGGGTACCATAGACGAAGCGGTCGAAGCGGCCAAAAGCTTTGAAAGGTAGATGTGATGTCCGGCATTAGACTCGATGTGGTAACTGCGGAGCGGATGGTCTACTCGGAAGACGTGGAGACGGTTATCGCCCCGGGTATCCAGGGGCAGCTGGGGATTTTACCCGGACATACTCCCCTGATGACCACCCTGCAGGCCGGCGAATTGAGGATTAAAAGGAGCGGTGAGGAAACATCTCTGGCCATCTCCGGTGGATTCCTCGAGGTGCGCCCGGACAAGGTCGTCGTGCTGGCGGACAGCGCGGAGCGGGCTGATGAAATCGACGTCACCCGGGCCGAAGAGGCGAAGCGTCGGGCGCAGGAGAGGTTGCACGAAAAAAGGGACACCACTACGGATGCCGCCCGGGCGGAAGCGGCGCTGCACCGCTCTCTGGCCCGGCTCAAAGTGGCGGAAACGGCAAAAAGGAAGCGAAAAAAGGCCTCCTGAAGTGCGCCCGGCCGGGTCCTTTACCGGTTCAGGTCCAGCAGCCCCTCCATCGGCTCAATCACCATCACCCGTTCTTCCAGGTCCACTGATTTCACCACGTCACCAATCGCCGGAACGAGGATTTCCCCTTTTTCACGTCTTACCGCGTAATTGTCATTGCTTCCGGTGGGCAAAATCCCGGTGATTTCTCCCAGCACTTCTCCCCGGACCGTCCGTACTTCCAGGCCGATAAGCTGAAAGTGGTAGTATTCGCCCTCGGGCAGGGGGTTTACCTGACTGCGGTTTATTTCTAGGACTTTACCGCGGAGCTTCCCGGCCTCTTCGATGCTATTGATGGAACGGAACTTGAGAACCAGCTTCTCGCCACGTCCCTCCGCGCTCTCGATGGTGAACGGCTGGCGGTTGATGTAGACCGTGGCATTTCTGGTGAACCGCTGCGGGAAATCGGTCTCCGGGATTACCTTGACTTTGCCGTTGATGCCGGACGTGGCCGCTATGCGGCCGACGGTAATGAACTCAGGTTCTGGTGTCTTCATCGTGGGTGCGCTGGCTGCGGACTATCTGTAGCGGTGTAAAATGTTTTTGGGCTGTGGACATTTTCGGAAAAAAATCGCCATACTCCCCCTCTCCGGAATTGGCTGGCACTAAACTCCGGAGAGAATGCGGCTTATCCGTAAGGCAAAGAGCAAGCGGCTCTAAACAATCTCCAGTCTTACCTTGGTTGCGGCTTTGGCTGCCTTCACCCGGAGCAAAGTTCGTATCGCTTCGGCAATTCGTCCCTGCTTGCCGATGACTCTGCCCTTGTCTTCGTCAGCTACCTGCAGCTTGAGGGTCAGGCCTTCCTCGGTGGTTTCCTCCTCGATCTTGACATCGTCTGGTGCGTCAACGATTGATTTGGCGATGAATTCTACGAGCTCTTTCATGATCTGGTTTTCTCCTTGCTTGTTTTGGACTTTTCAATGATGCCTGCCTTGGTCAGCAGCCTGGCGGCAGTTTCTGTTGGTTGAGCTCCCTTGCTTAGCCAGTCCCTCGCCCTGTCCTCATCGATGACCACCGTCTCCGGATCGGTAAGGGGGTTATAATGCCCCAGAATAGCAATAAAGGCGCCGTCCCGGGGAGACCTTGAGTCGGCCACTACCAGCCGATAGCTCGGTTGTTTCTTGGCGCCTACTCTGCGCAACCTGATTTTTACCATGTGTACCTAGCCTTCTTTTTCTCATATTATGCACTATTGGCTTCTGACTGTCAATGGCGGGGGTAACGGTTGTCATGCGGCGGCACTGATATTATAATCAAAGTATGAAACGGGAAGGCCTGCCTGACTGGCAAATCGGGCGTGAAGCAGCCCTGGAGTTGCAGCGGCAGATGGCCGGGCACGTACTCCGGGAGGGAGACATTACCGGCATCCGTTACCTCGCCGGCGTTGATATATCAGTGAGACGTTCTCCGGAGGTGGCGGCTTCGGCCGTGGTGGTCCTGGATTATCCCGGACTGAGGCCGGTGGAAACCAGATTTGCCGTGGGAAAGCCGGGTTTTCCCTATATTCCGGGGTTGCTGTCTTTCCGGGAAGCGCCGCTGATGCTGGAGGCCTGCCGTCAGCTGGACACCACGCCGGACCTGGTAATGGTGGATGGTCAGGGAATCGCCCACCCCCGCCGCCTGGGCCTGGCCTCTCATCTGGGCCTCTTGCTGGATTTGCCCACCATCGGTTGCGCCAAGTCCCGGCTTTGCGGGACACACCGGACACCGGCGGATTGGCCGGGCGGCGCCGCTGATCTGGTTGACGAGACTGAGATTATCGGTAAGGTGCTGAGGACGCGACGCGGTGTCCGTCCCCTTTACGTGTCTATCGGACACCGCGTCGGTCTTGACCCGGCCGTCCGGATAGTCCTTGACTGCTGCCGGGGTTACCGTTTGCCGGAACCGGTCCGCCGGGCCCACCTGGCCGCTGGCTGCGCTTCCCGGCACCCGGCTGGCTTTGTGCCGGTACTGCCGTAGGTTTTTATATTTGTATGAGGAAAGTGAGGGAAAGTGCAGGAACTGTTTGATGCTCTGGAAGATTTAAAAAGCCGGATTGCTATGGCCCTGGTGCATCTTTGACATCGCCGGTAAAGAAACGGAGATGGCCCGCCTTGAGAAACAGTCCGCGCAGCCGGACTTCTGGCTGGACCAGGCTAACGCGCAGAACGTGATGCGCCGGCTGGCGGAGTGCCGGAAAAAGGTGGATACCTGGCGGGAACTTGAAAAGAGGGTAGCTGACCTTAAGGAGCTGGCTGCTCTTTCCACTGAAGATGAAGCCCTTCAAGCCGAAATTCAGGCTGAAGTGGAAGTGCTGGTTGCCCGCCTCGACGAACTCGAATTTCAGGTGGCCTTCAGCGGGGAATACGACGACCGGAACGCCATTCTGACCGTCCACGCCGGCGCCGGCGGCACCGAATCACAGGACTGGGCGGAGATGCTCATGCGGATGTATCTGCGCTGGGCGGAACGGCGCGGCTATACGGCGGAGGTGCTGGATAGCTCTCTCGGAGACGAAGCCGGTGTAAAAAGTGTGGTCATCAGTATCAGCGGTGATTACTCTTTCGGTTATCTGAAATCGGAACACGGCGTCCACCGCCTGGTGCGTCTTTCTCCGTTCAATTCTGACCACGCCCGGCATACGTCTTTTGCCCTGGTCGAGGTTATGCCGGAGGCGAGAGAAGACACGGATGTCATCGTTGCGCCGGATGAGCTGAAGATAGAAACCTTTCGCTCCAGCGGCCCCGGCGGACAGCACATGCAAAAAACGAGCAGCGCCGTACGGCTGACGCATCTCCCCACCGGAACGGTGGTCACCTGCCAGAGCGAACGTTCCCAGCACCGGAATAAGGATATCGCGATGAAGATACTTCATTCCCGCCTGCTGGAACTGCGGCTGGAAGAGCAGGCCGAAGAAAGTGCCCGGCTGAAAGGAAAGCACGTGGCCGCTGGCTGGGGCAATCAGATACGTAGCTACGTCCTGCATCCCTATAAAATGGTGAAGGACCACCGCACAGACCACCAGGAAGGTAATACTGACGCCGTACTGGACGGAGACCTGGACGGGTTTATCAACGCCTACGCCCGGGCGGCAATGGGACAGGAAGAATAATGCGAAAGACCGTCACTTTTATCTTGCTGGTGGTTCTGCTGGCGGTTTTGACCGGCACCGCTACCGCGCAAGGTGATAACGGGCCAGCCGTGCTGGATAGTTCGGTTGAAATTGATTTTCCGATGCGACTTAACTTCAGCGTCGCCGCCCGGAGCGGTACTGACATTACTGATATCCGGCTGCATTACCGGGTTGACCGGATGGCTTATGCCCGGATAACCAGCGAGAGCTTTCTCGATTTTAACCCGTCTCAACAGGTCAGCGCCGACTGGACCTGGGATATGAGAAAGACGGGCGGGCTGCCTCCGGGGAGCCGTATCGAGTACTGGTGGACGATTGCAGATGCCGCCGGGAAAAGCCTTAAAACCGCTCCCTCTACCGTCCGGATGGAAGACAGCCGTTATCCCTGGCAGAGCCTGACGGACGGGATGCTTACCCTGTACTGGTATGAAGGCGATATTTCCTTCGCCCGGACGATAATCACGGCTGCCCGGCGTTCGCTCGAACGGCTGGAAACATCAACCGGTGCCGGCTTGAAAAATCCGATAAGCCTTTATATTTATTCCGGCTCTGAAGATTTACAGAGCGCCATGATTTTCCCCCGGGAGTGGACGGGCGGAGTAGCTTTTGCCCGTTACAGCACCATCGCCATCGGGATTCCCCCGGATAGGCTGGACTGGGGTTTGAGAGCCATGGCGCATGAACTAACACACCTGGTGACCCACCAGATGGTCTTCAATCCCTATAATCATCTTCCCACCTGGCTCGAAGAAGGTCTGGCAATGTATACGGAAGGCCCCCTCCAGCCCGTCTTCGCTGATTTACTCGCCCGGGCCATCGCTGAAGATAGCCTTATCTCCGTGCGCAGCCTTTCTAGCCCCTTTTCCGCTTTCCCGGAGAAATCGGCCCTTGCCTACGCCCAGAGCTTCAGCATCGTGGACTTTTTGATTTCCGGGTACGGGCAGGACAGGATGCTGGAGTTGCTGAATACTTTCCGCCGGGGCAGCGGCTATGACCAGGCCCTCCTGGAAGTTTACGGCTTTGATATGGACGGTCTGAATAGCCGGTGGCGCCGGTCTCTGGGGCGGCGTTAGGCCTGCCGGCGGGAAAATGACATTTCACCCGGCGCCGCGGCCGGAAAAACGTCCTTACCGTTGAACGGCGTCAGTTTTACGTATCCGTTCTCACAGGGGTTGCCCTCAGTTACGTACATCGCCGCCTCTTCCAGGTCCATTATCACCGAGCTGATCGTGTTTATCCGGCTCAGCTCATCATCGGCGGGATTGATATGCCAGCATATGGAGTCCGGGTAGCTGACGTGGTCGCTGAGCACCCGCTGAAAACTCTCGATATCGATTTCTCCCCGCTCTGCTTCCAGCAGGCGCTGCGCCCGGTGGTGGCGGAAAAGAGTGCTGGGGGCGAAGCGCTTGAAAAGGTCTTTAAAGTCCGCCCGGTTGGTGAAAGTGAGGAAATGGTTGCTGTGTGTCAGGATGCCGTTCTCCGGGTGCACCGTGCCCACGTCCTCCGGGGTCACTTCCAGGTCTATGGCTTCCCCCTCCCGGCAGGCGATGAGGATGTTGCCGGAGACCGCGGTCCGGGTACCGAGTACCGCCTTCAGGCTCCGGGTAAAGTTATCCGCGTTGAGCGCTCCTCTTAACAAAAGCAGGAACGGCGTGCTCGGTTCGAAGCGGTCCTGGTTCGATATCAGACAGTTAACGCATACCCCCAGCCCTGCCGTGTTCATCCCTTTCATGCCGATAATACCCGCTTCCGTGGAAAGGATGATTTCCGGTTTTCCAATTTGCTCGATGGTCAGGATGATGCCCTGGTCAAAGTGCGCCGGGGCCATATCCCAGTTCTGCCCGATTATGGTATGACCATCCCGCGTGGTTTCCGGCAGGGTGGTAATGGAAGTACACCCACCGTGCGCCATCTGGCGGGCTACCCGCATTCCCCAGAGAAGCTCGTACCGTACGTTCAGCGCGATAACTTCCTCCAGGCTCAGTTCGGCGCCTCTGGCCAGCCCCTGTAGTTCTTCCAGGATATCGGCGTCATACTCTCCTATCGCCGGCGCAAACTGGCGGCACCGCTCCAGGATTTCCGCCCGGTTCATACCCAGCATTTCTCCCCAGAGGCGGAAATACAGGTCTACATTCTGCCGTACCAGCTTGCCGGCCTGTCTGCCGTGCTGCTCGCCGCATTCGAAGGGTTTACCTTTGACCGAGACTACCGGAAAACTGCGTAATGCCATGACACGCCTCCTCGCCGGGTTGCTCGCCCGCTTATTAGAAAATTAGCATAGCCTCTGCCTCCTGTCAATTTTTGCGGTTCTGCTTGCAAATAAAACAATATTTACCGCCCGTTGCGCCGATTTGATATTCGGTCGCGGTAGCCTTAAAATAGAAGCTGTCTTACCCGGCGCCGCCGCGGTAAAATCTCTCCCGTAAAGGACCTGAATAATTACTATCGGACTGCTCAGAAACCGCAACTTTATTCTTATTTTGGCCATCGGCCTCGGCCTGGCGGTTGGTAAGAGTGCCGCCGTCTGGACGCAGCCCCTGGTTTTGCCGGCGTTAGCCCTGGTGATGACCCTGTCCGCCACCAGCATCAGCTCTCGTGACTTTACCACCCTGAAGGCCATGCCCCGTCCCATAGCAGTTTCGCTGTTACTGAACTACGTGGTGATGGGCAGCGTGACTTTGTTGCTCGCCTGGTGGCTGATAGACGACCCGGACCTGTGGGCCGGGTTTGTCATTGTGGCCGCGGTGCCGCCGGCCGTGGCGGTGGTTCCCTTCACCTATATCCTGGGAGGAAACACCCTTTTTTCGCTGGTGGGGATGGCTGCGGCCTATCTGGCGGCGCTGGGTATAATGCCCCTGGCCATCGTCTTGTTCCTCGGCGTGGACTTCTTTAACCCGCTTGACCTGCTGGTCATCCTCGGTCAGCTTGTTCTCCTGCCCATAGTCATTTCCCGCATATTGCTCTTTACCGGCTGGGCGCACTGGGTAAACCGGTGGCGTGGCCCCATCACCAACTGGAGCTTCTTCGTCGTTCTTTTCACCATCGTCGGGCTGAACCGGCAGGCCTTTTTCGGTGAGTTTGCCGTACTGCTGAAAATTTCCGTCATTGCCATTGTTATCTCTTTTGTGCTGGGTGAAGCCATCGAGTGGATAGCTAGAGCGCGGCATATCGACCGCGAAACCAGCATCAGCCTGATACTTATCGGCTCGATGAAAAACTACGGGCTGGCCAGCGGCATTTTGCTGGCGCTCTTCAGCGAGCGGGCGGCCATACCCGCGTCCATCTGCGCCGTCTTCGCCATACTGCGTTTCCTGTGGCTGGGTTTTCACTATCGAAGATAGACCGCTTTGCCATCTTGTAACCGGGTCCCGCCGGTGCTAAACTAGACCGATATGGAAAGAACGGCGGCGAAGAAAGTCACCTCTTTTACCATTCACGATTTGCCGGTATCGGAGCGTCCCCGCGAGCGGTTACTGAAGTTCGGCATCGAGGCGCTCTCCGCCCAGGAAATTCTGGCGCTGATTATGGGGCGTGGTATCTCCGGTGAGTCCGTGATGGTCACTGCCCAGAGGCTGTTAAGGCAGTTCGGCAGTCTGAAAGACCTGGCCGCCGCCTCCACGGAAGAGCTGGCGATGGTGAAAGGAATCGGCATTGCCAAGGCGGCCCAGATTAAAGCTGCTTTTGAGCTGACCAACCGCCTGGAAAGCTACCCCGGGACCGGAGAGAAAGTCCCGGTCAGGACTCCGGAGGAAGTTGCCGGCCTGGTGCGAAGCCGTCTCCGGAACAAGAAAAAAGAGTATTTCCTGGCCCTGCTCCTGGACACCAGGAACCATCTGATCCGGATTGCGGAAATCTCGGTAGGCAGCCTGGACAGCAGCATTGTCCATCCCAGGGAGGTCTTTAAAGAGGCTATCAGTTCCAGCGCCGCCTCGGTTATCTTTGTCCACAACCACCCCTCCGGCGACACCGAAGCGTCTGAAGATGACATAATGTTGTCAAAGCGACTCGCTGAGGTCGGAGCCATAATGGGCATAGACGTGCTCGACCACGTCATAATCGGGGATAACCGGCATCTGAGTTTGAAACGGGAAGGTTTATTTTAAGCGTTACCCGGTTAAGGCGGGAAAACCGGGGGCTTGGCTGTAGCGCAGCGGAAAGGCGTTCGCTTTGTTTGTTCTCGGCCTGATACTGGTGCTTATCGGCGCTTATCTCCTCGGTTCGTTTCCTTCGGCTTATGTCATCGGGCGCCTCCGCAAAGGGGTCGATATTCGCCGGGTGGGCAGCCGCAATATGGGCGCCATGAACGTGTTCTACCAGGTGGGCTTTGCCGAAGGTCTCCTGGTACTGGCGGTGGATATCGGCAAGGGAGCGGCGGCGGTGGCCCTGGCTCACTTTGCCGGTATGCCGGTGCTGGTTCAGTACTTGGCGGCGGTGGCTGTAGTGCTGGGGCATAACTTCCCGGTGTTTTTGAAATTTCAGGGCGGGCGGGGAGGCGCTACCTGTATCGGCATTCTCGCCTTTCTGATGCCCTGGGGGGTACCCGCTTATGTGGTCGCTTTTGGTGTTTCTCTCTTGATTACCCGTTTCCCCACTCTCAGCTACAGCGTTGCCTTTCTCGTCTTTCCCTTTACCGGGTGGCTCGTTTACCATGACTGGAGCCTGTCTGTTTTCAGTATCGGTCTGCTCCTGATGCCTCTGCTGGGGTATGTTCCCCGGATAAAGGAGATGCGTTCTCAGGGAGGTAGCTGGCAGCACGTCATCCACCGCCGGGGACTGCGTGACCGTCTCTGACGGGGTATCCGTTTCACCTGGCGGAGCAGCTCCATATTTTAATTGTGGAAAAAGGGAGGAAGAATGATTTATCGGAAGCTGGGCAGAACCGGTCTGGATATCGGCGTCATCGGGCTGGGCGCGGAATATCTGGAATATGCGCCCCGGGAAACGGTGGCTTCGGTGGTGCACGAGGTGCTCGACCGGGGTGTGAACTATATTGACTTGTTCATGGCCTCACCGGCGGTGCGGGACAACTTCGGCATCGCTCTGGCCGGCAAACGGCAACAGGTGATGATTGCCGGCCATCTGGGCGCGGTTATGCAGCATGGCCAGTACTGCCGCTCCCGGGATAATGATCTGAGTATAAGGTATTTTGAAGACCTGCTTACCAGGCTGCGCACCGACTATATTGATGTCCTGATGCTGCACTACATTGATGAACCGGATGATTATGATTGTGTCTTCGGTCCGGGCGGGCTGCTGGAGGTAGCGGAAAGCTTGAAGCAAGAAGGCAAAGCCCGCTATATCGGTATGAGCAGCCATCGGGTTCCGGTATCTTTGCGGGCGGTAAACAGCGGCCGGATTGACGTCCTCCTCTTTCCGGTAAACCCGGCCTTTGATACCCTTCCCGGTGACGTTGAGCAAGGGCCGCTGAAGGCGGACAGCTCTTATCGGCAGGCAGGGACTGAGCGGGACAGGCTCATCCCGGAGCGCCGGGAGCTGTACCATACCTGCGCCGCACGTGGAGTGGCTATCGTCGCCATGAAACCGTACGCTGCGGGGGTGCTGTTTGCGGAAAACAACCCCAGCGATATCGTTTTAACGCCGGTCCAGTGTCTCAGCTATGCGCTCGCTCAGCCCGGCGTCTCCACCGCGGTGCCGGGATGCAAAGATACAGCCGAGTTAAAAGCGGCCCTGGATTTTCTGAATGCCACGGAAAAGGAAAAAGATTTCAGTGGCATCGATGTCAACTCTGTCTGGAGGCTCCGGGGTAGCTGTATGTACTGCAATCATTGCCTCCCCTGTCCGGTGGGGATTGATATCGGCGGCGTTACCCGGCTGCTGGATACTGCCAGCTATGGCCTCGATGAGCGGGTGCTTGCTCGCTATGAAGAGCTGCCGGTGAAAGCTTCCGCCTGCACCGAATGCGGGGAATGTGAACCGCGCTGTCCCTTTGGCGTGAAAATAGTCGCCAATATGACCAGGGCCGCGGGGCTGTTCCGCGAATAGCCGTCATGCGCTTGAGGGCCTTCCCTGCTGTACCGGCGCCGTCGGTCAGGTCAGGTCTCTCAGGAACCGGAGGGAGAAGCGGTGGGCTACGGCCAGCGCCACGCTGCTGGTCAGCACGGCAATCAAAACTTCCGGAGAAAAACCGGTAATGGCCACACCCAGGGCGGTGCCGCTGGCCGGCGGGTGCTCGAGGCCGAGGACAATCATGAGCAGGATGGAAGTCCCCACCGCCAGTGAATAGACCAAAACCGTAACCACTACGGATGATTGCGGGATCAGGGCGAACAAAGAGCCGCAGACGAGACCGGTAACATGTCCGCCGATAACCCTCCGGGGGCGTGCGGTAAGGCTCCTGGGCATGGCAAAGACGATGAAGGCGGTGGAGCCGATGGAAGCGGTGACCACCACGTGCTCCGCGTTAAGCAGTACCAGGACGATGGCGAGTACCACGGTGGCAAAAAGGCTCTGGTACAGATAGTTCCTCCAGAACCGCTTGAATTCCGCGCGGACTCTGAAATACCAGCGGTTGATAACTGCCCGGGAAATGGAACTCATTTTCTGGCCAGATTATAATACTTTCCGGCAGCGTTGTACACCGGCTTGGCGGGTGATAGCCCAGAGCTGTCTGATGTGGTATATTGATATAGTAGCCATTACGGAATAAAATCTGGAATGAACAGAAAGGCGGGGATAGTTTATGACCAGGAAAGTGTGCGTGATACAGGGCGATGATGCGTCACCGGAGGTAGTTGTCCCGGCGGTTGGCATTGTGGAGGGTATGGGCCTGGATATTGAGTTTACCTGGCCGGTCACCGGCGACCCGGCGCTTACCGAATACGGGACTGCTTTTCCTCAGGCGGCCAGAGAAGTCATTGATGAAGCTGACTGTGCCATTATGGGCTCTACCCGCACCCTTGGTGATGCTCACGGTTATCTGAGATGGGGTAAACAGTGCTACGCTAATCTGCGCCCCACCAGGTACGTCAGCGGCCTGAGAAGCCCGTTGAAAAATCCGGAGGGTATAGATTTCTATATCGTCCGCGAAAACCTTGAAGGACTCTATCCCGGATACGAAGGGGATATTGACCGGCTCGCCCCGCTGAAATTGCACAATGATATGCTTGATGTTGACCTGGATACGACCGCGCGGGGCAAATTCGCCGTCAAAATTACCACGGAAAAGAGGACGCGGGCTATATGTGAGTCCGCTTGCCGGCTGGCGATGAAGAGAAAGTCCGCCGGCGGCCGGGGCAAAGTTACCGTGGCTACCAAGTATAACGTGCTGACACAGTCGGACGAGCTTTTCCGCCGTATCGCCGAAGAGACAGTTGCCGCTTACCCGGAGCTTTCTTTTCAGCAGCTTATCATCGATAACTTCGCCCAGCAGCTGATTATCAACCCCCACCAGTTCGATGTCGTGGTGATGTCCAACGAAAATGGAGACATTCAGGCGGACGGGGCTGCGGCACTCATCGGCGGCCTGGGTATCGCCCCCAATGCCTGTATCGGTGAAGATTACGCTTATTTCGGCTCCGTGCACGGCACCGCTCCGGACATCGTCGGCATGGATATTATTAACCCCACCGCCATGCTCCTGGCCTGTGCCATGATGCTGGAACACCTCGGCTTTGCTGAAGCAGCTTCCCGGCTGGAAGCCGCTATCTACGGGGTTTACCGGGAAGGGAAATACCTGACCCGTGACCAGGGCGGAAGAGCCGGCACCTCCCGGTTCTGCGAAGCCGTCAAAGCCAATCTTTCCGCGGGTTAAGACTCGGTGCCGGGCGGGATGATGAAAAGAAGCGCTGTCGTACTGCTCCTGCTGCTGGTTCTGGTCGGCCCCATGGTCGGAGGCTGTCAGGCACCGCCGCAGACAGCCAGACTCAATCTTGCCGGAGTCGACCCGATAACGTTTGATCCCGCCCTGTCTGCCGATATGCTTTCCCACCGCTATATCCTGCAGATATTCGGCGGCCTGGTCCGTCTCGATGATAACCTGGTTCCGGTGCCGGATATCGCGGAAAGTTGGGAGATAAGCGATGGCGGCCGGACCTACACCTTTTACCTGCGGCCGGATGTGCGGTTCCATGACGGAACCAGGGTCACCGCGGCTGACTTCAAATATTCCTGGGAGCGTGCCGCTGACCCGGAGACCGGCTCGCGCACCGTGGCTACCTATCTGGGTGATATTACCGGCATTGCCGATGTGCTCGCCGGCCGGGCCGGGGAAATCAGCGGGGTAGAGGCTATTGATGACTCCACCCTGCGGGTAACCATAAGCAGCCCCAGATCCTATTTCCTCTCCAAGATGACCTACCCGACGGCGTTTGTCGTGGATAAAGGCAATGTGGAATCCGGCGGCGATTGGTGGCGCCAGCCTAACGGTACCGGCCCCTTTAAGCTCGGCCGCTGGGAAGAGGAAAACCTGCTTTTGCTGGAAAAAAACGAGCGCTATTACGCCGGCCCTGCTCGCCTGGACTCGGCAGCGTTCCATTTATGGAGCGGGCTTCTCATGAATATGTACGAGACCGGGGAGATAGACGCGGCTGGCGTTTCCCGCGCCTATATCGATAAGGTTACTGATGAAACCGGCCCCTTCTATCCGGAACTGCAGATAGCCCCGGAGCTGAGCTTCAGCTATATCGGCTTTGACCATACCCGTCCACCTTTCGATGATATCAACGTCCGGCGTGCCTTCAGCCAGGCGGTTGACCGGGAGAAGCTGGCCTCACTGGTCTACCGTGATATGATGCAGCCGGCGGAGGGTATCCTGCCGCCGGGAATGCCCGGCTTTAACCAAAACCTTTCCGGGTTGAGCTATGACATTGATAAAGCCCACCAGTTGATCGCCGCCTCACGGTATGGCAGCGTGGAAAACCTGCCCCGGATTACCATCACCACCTCTGGCTGGGGCGGTCTGATTTCCAGCGGACTTGAGGCGATTATCGAGGAATGGCGGCGGAACCTGGGCGTGGAGGTGGAGGTCCGGCAGCTTGAGCCGGAACGGTTCCTCTATCACCTGGTGGAGGAAAAGGACGAGATGTTCTATACGGGGTGGGTGGCTGACTACCCTCACCCCCAGAACTTCCTGGAAGTGCTTTTCCGCACCGGGGAGGACAACAACGCCGGGGAATACAGTAATCCGGAAGCGGACGCCCTGCTGGAGCAGGCCGGCCTCGAACCTGACTACCAGCAAAGCCTGGAGCTATACCGGCAGGTCGAGCAGGAACTGGTCGATGACGCCGCCTGTATCCCGCTCTGGTTCGGCCGGAACTATTACCTGGTCAAGCCGTACGTCAGCGGCTATCATTTGAACCCGCTGGGCTTTGTCCGCCTGGACCAGGTTTCCGTGAGCCCTGATTGAGCAGGGAGCGCTTTTCCCGGTCGCTGATTTCGCGCAACTTCCCCTCCGGCAGATTGCCCAGCTCCAGCTTCCCCATCCTGACCCGTTTCAAGGCGATAACCCTGTGTTGCAGGGCCTCCAGCATTCGGCGGACCTGTCTTTTCCTTCCTTCGTGGATGGTAATGCTGTAACGGAAGTGAGGAGAAGAGCTAACCTGCTTTACCTTTGCCGGGCGGGTCTGGCCATCTTCCAGCCGGATACCCTGCTCCAGCCGCTGCTTTTCTCGTGGCTCCAGTTGCTCACGGATATCCACCAGGTACTCTTTTTCTATCTCGTACCTGGGGTGGGTCAGCCGGTAGGCCAGGTCTCCGTCATTGGTCAGCAGCAGCAGCCCGGTGCTGTCTTTGTCCAGTCTTCCCGCCGGATAAAGCTTCCGGTGGTGATAGTGCGGGGGCAGCAGGTCGGTGACTGTCCGGCGTCCTCTCTCGTCGCGTACGGTGGAAAGCACTCCCGCCGGCTTGTGTAGCAGGAGGGTGACCGCCGCCCTGGGCTTGAGATTGATTTTCTTCCCGTCCAGGACAACCGTGTCCGTTTCTCTGTCTACCGGGTGGCGGAAATCTTCCACCACCTCTCCGTTTACCATTACCCGGTCCTGCTTGATGGCGTCAGCCATCCGCCGCCGGGAACCGGCTCCGGCGCCGGTGAGTACCTTGAGCAGAGGTTCTGGTTTCATTGCCGAAGATGGCGGAGGGGGTGGGATTCGAACCCACGGTCGTCTTGCGACGACAACGGTTTTCAAGACCGTCACCATAGACCGCTCGGACACCCCTCCCCTCCCGGTTAAGTATAAGGATTCTCACAGTCAGACGTCAAACTGGCCGGGGCTTCGCGGTTCGCCCGGCGGTGGAAAAGCGGTGGTTATTTCCGGGTTGCACGGCGGCGCAGCCAGAGGAGGAACTGGTTCACCACCGGAACCCGGACCAGCAACAGTACCGCCAGAATTATCCCGTAAAGCAGGGGCCGGCTGTACTCTCCCCGTACCTGCCAGAAGAAATGGGTGATTGCCAGCGCGGCTGCCAGGTAAGCCAGCCAGTGCAGCCGGCCCCAGTTTTCTCCCAGCCGTTTCTGCCAGTCCCGGGTTGATGTTATCGCCAGTGGCAGAAGGCTGAAAAAGGCGCCCAGTCCGGCCAGGACAAACCGTTTGTTTCCCACATCCTCCAGCATCAACGCAAAATCGAACCGGTAGTCCAGGCCGATGAAGGTCATCAGGTGGAGGCAGGCGTAGAAAAAAGCATACAGCCCCAGGGTACGCCGGAGCGGCAGCAGCTGGCGGATGCCACTGATGGTTTTTATCGGGGTGATAGCCAGCGATGCCGTCAGCAGGATAAGCGTGGTACGTCCGGTGCGGAGAGTTATTTCCTGTATCGGGTTGGCAGTAAGCTGCCCCTGGCTGTAATCAAAGATAAGCAGCGCCAGCGGTAACAGCGCTGCCGGGTGGACCAGCATTCGGAGCCAGCTCCTTTTCCACTCGCCCATCAGTAGAGCTTTTGCGGGTCCATGCCGGCGTAGAGATGCGCCACTTCGTCGGCATAGCCATTCAGGTAAAGCGTCCGTCGGCGCTGGGCCTCGCCAATCCGGCGTTCACTGGCCTGTGACCAGCGTGGATGACGCACCTCCGGGTTAACATTGGCGTAGAACCCGTATTCAAGCGGGGCGGCGGCCATCCAGAGCGATACCGGCATCTCTTCCACCAGGTCTATTTTCACAATCGATTTGATGCTCTTGAAGCCGTACTTCCAGGGTACCACCAGGCGTATCGGGGCGCCGTTCTGGGGTAAAAGTTGCTTGCCGTAGAGCCCGGTGCTCAGGAGAGTCAGGTCCTGCATCGCCTCATCTACCCGCAGTCCTTCAACATAAGGCCACTCGTAAAAGGAATCTTCCTGGCCGGGCATCTGCTCCGGGTCGTACAGGGTCTCAAAGCGCACGTATTTTGCTTCCGGAGTCGGTTCTACCTCTCGCAGCAGTTTGGCCAGCGGAAAACCCAGCCATGGAATTACCATTGACCAGGCTTCCACGCAGCGCAGGCGGTAAATGCGCTCTTCCGGGTCGAACTTCCGTACCAGTTCGTCGATGTCATAGGTCCCGGGGTTCTTTACCAGGCCGCCCACCCGCAGCGTCCAGGGCTCCGTTTTGAGGTCTTCCGCGGCCTCGGCCACTCCCACTTTACTCACGGTAAACTCGTAGAAATTGTTGTAACCGATGATGTCCTCACATTCGGTCAGCGCTTCTCCCAGCTCGTCCGTTTCCCGGCTGGCGGTGACTGAATCGCAGTAGTCCTCTCCCTCTGCGGACGGCGCTGATGCTTCCCTTTTACAGCTCCCGAACAGAAGCGCGCTGGCCATCAGGGCGCCGGCGCCGGTGATGAACTTGCGGCGGGAGATATAAAGGTGCTCGGGGGTAATTTCAGAAGGGTCTATCTTTTCCATTGCCTTTCCCCCTGTCCGGGATAGATTCAAGACCTTTAATAAATATTGTAAGCAGATGTGGGGGTGACTTGTCCAGCGCTGCCGGAAAATTAGCTGTCCTGACTGATTACTGTGGTGCCCATGATGTGCTGGAGAGCTTCCGGCACGGCGATACTGCCGTCCGGCTGCTGGTAGTTCTCCAGGATGGCAATCATTACCCTGGGCAGGGCCAGCCCGGAGCCATTCAAGGTGTGGACGTACTGGGGCTTACTCTCCGCCGTGGGACGGTACCGGATATTGGCCCGCCGCGCCTGGAAATCAGTGCAGTTGGAACAGGAGCTTACCTCCAGCCACTCCTCGCAGCCGGGTGCCCACAGCTCTATGTCGTAAGACTTTGCCGAGGCGAACCCAAGCTCGGTGGTGTTCAACTGGGCGACCCGGTAAGGCAGCCCCAGTTTTCGGCAGACATCTTCCGCGTCCGCGGTCATTTTTTCCAGCTCGTCGTTGGAAGTTTCCGGTTCGGTGAACTTGTACATCTCCACTTTATCAAACTGGTGTCCTCGCTTGATGCCGCGGGTATCCTTGCCGGCAGACATTTTCTCCCGCCGGAAGCAGGCGGTGTAGGCCACGTAGTGAAACGGTAGCTGTCCGGCCGGGATAATTTCATCGCGGTGGAGGTTGGTCAACGGCACCTCGGCCGTAGGCACGAACCAGAAATCATCCGTATCGTCATGGTAGAGGTTATCGGCGAACTTGGGCAGATTGCTTGAACCCACCAGGCACTCCCGCTTGACCATATACGGCAGGTAGACTTCCCGGTAGCCGTGCTCTCTCACGTGCAGGTCCACCATGAACCAGATGAGCGCTCTCTGCAATCGGGCCCCGGTATTCCTGAGCACATAGAACCGGCTTCCCGATAGCTTCACTCCCCTCTCGAAATCGATAATCCCCAGCGATTCGCCAAGCTCCCAGTGAGGCGCGGGAGTAAAGCCAAAGCTCTTCGGCTCCCCCCACGTCCGCAGTATCACGTTATCCTCTTCGCTCTCTCCCACCGGCGTGTCCGGATGGGGAACGTTGGGTACCTGGAGCAGCAGCGATTCCATTTCCTGGTCCAGGCTGTTTACTTCTTCTTCCAGACGGCGTATCGAGCTGCGCAATTCGCGCCCTTCTTCAATCCTGTCCTGGTCTATCTTCCTGTCCCGGGCCATTTCCTTGCGTTTGCGCCGGAACTCTTCCAGCTCCGCTATCCCCTGCCGGCGCCGCGCATCGAGCTCCAGAATGTCATCAATCGGCGCCGTGTCCCGGCGGTTTTCCAGAGTTTGCCTTACCGTATCGGTGTTTTCCCGGATGAATTTCAGTTCGAGCATCCCGCACTCCCTTTAAGGCTTGTCCCTGAGCTGGGGAAACAGGATTACCTCCCGGATGGACTGGTTATTGGTCAGCAGCATCACCAGCCGGTCGATACCTACTCCCAGCCCGCCTGCCGGCGGCATACCGTGCTCTAGGGCCAGCAGGTAGTCTTCGTCAACAGTTGCCGCCACCTCGCCGTCCGTGTGGCGTTCTTTTTGCTGCTCTTCGAAGCGGCGGCGCTGCTCTTCCGGGTCGTTGAGCTCGGAGAACGCGTTGGCTATTTCCATTCCGCCGGCAAAGGCTTCGAAGCGCTCCACCACCCGCTCTTCTTCCGGCTTGTTCTTGGCCAGCGGTGACATCGAGACCGGGTAGTCGATAAGAAAGGTGGGCTGCACCAGTTCCGGTTCAACGAAAGTCGAAAGCAGCTCATCGACCAGCTTGGCCCAGCTCTTTTTCGGGTCTACTTCCAGCCCCCGCTCTTTCATTTTCGGCCTCATCCTGGCTCTCAGGCCGTCCGCGGTGGGATACTTGACAAAATCGATTCCGCTGCACCTCTCCACCGCTTCCCGCAGGCCGAATCTGGGCCACGGGGCTTTCATCTCAATGGCGCTGTCGCCGTAGGTGACTCTGGTCGTGCCCAGCACTTCCCGGCAGACCCCGGCCACCATTTCCTCCAGCAAGCGCATGACATCGTTATAATCGGCGTACGCCTCGTAGCTTTCCAGCATGGTGAATTCCGGGTTGTGCTTGGTAGAGATGCCCTCGTTGCGGAAGATACGGCCCAGCTCGTAGACCTTGTCCAGACCGCCCACTATCAGCCGCTTCAGGTAAAGCTCCGGGGCGATGCGCAGGTAAAAGTCCTGCTCCAGGGCGTGGTGGTGCGTAACAAAAGGCCGCGCCAGCGCCCCACCGGGTGATGGCTGTAGCACCGGCGTTTCCACCTCGGTAAAACCGCGCTGGTTGAGGAACTGCCTGATGCCATTGATAATGCGGCCGCGAGTCTTGAAAGTCTCGATGACTCCCGGACTGCTGATGAGGTCCAGATAGCGCTGCCGGTACCTGGTATCGATATCGCTGAGTCCGTGCCACTTCTCCGGCAGCGGCTGCATCGATTTGGAAAGCAGCTCGAACTCGTCAACCTGGACGGTCGGTTCGCCGCTCCTGGTGCGGAGTAGTGTGCCTCTTGCTCCCAGGATATCGCCGATATCCAGGTTCCGGAACAGCTCGCCTTTTCTGCCGTCGTACCGGTTGATATTCATAAACAGCAGCTGTATTTTGCCGGTACTATCGCGGATATCGGCAAAAGCGCTCTTGCCCATCCGCCTTATCGCCATTATCCGCCCGGCAACGCTTATCTCCGGCTGCCGGCTGGTGCCGGCTTCCTCACTCTCTTCCAGCAGGGAGATAGCTTCCAGCGCCGTATGGCTGCGGTGGTAGCGGGAGGGATAGGGGTTGATCTCATGCGCCCGGAGGCGCTTCAGCTTCTCCTGTCTTTGCTCGGTAATCCGGTTCAGCCTGTCAGCCATATCGGTCCTTCGGTAATGAGTTAAAAAGCGGTGTTTTCATACGCCCGGCGGATATTCCATTATACGTTATTACCCGTCCGGGGTAAAGCGCCTGCTTTCGCCGCTGACTGGAACCAGCCGTGTTTTAAGCGTAGCGGCGCGGTGCAAAATGACTGGCGTCAGGCAGGTGGTTTTTGTCCGGAAACTTCCGCCTCGTCTCTTCCGGTGTCTTCCCTCAGGGCATTCAGCCACGCGGCTGACTTTACTTCTTTTTCCAGAAGGTGTTTGATATAACCTCCCAGCACCGCTTCGATTTCACGGGATAGCTTGTCGTCGATTTTCAGCCTGCCGGCGACGCTGAAATCGCTGTTCTGGAACAGCCGCAGCACTTTCTGGGCGTTGACGGAAAGCGGGTAGCCGGATGGATATTCCGGCCCGCAGTCCGGGCAGAGCACGCCGCCGGCGCCGGGGCGGAAATAATTGACGGTCGGCTCAATCTGGCGGCGGCAGGTGACGCACTCCTGGAGTTGCGGCCGGTACCCCGCCTCGTTGAGGAGGTGCAGCTCGAAATAGCGCAGAGTCAGCTCTTTGTTGCCCCCCTGGCACAGCCGCTGCATCGTCTCCAGCAGCAACCGGAATATCTCCTCGTCTTTAACATGGTCGGCGGTAAACTGGTTCACCAGCTCCGCCACATAAAGGGCGCAGGAAGTGAGCCACAGGTCACTTTTCAGCGGCAAAAAACTGTTTATGGTCTGGCTGCCGGTTATCGTGTCCAGATTTCTGCCTCTGGCAAGAGATACCAGGCTGTGAGTAATCAGTTCCAGATGTCCGGAAAGCTTGCTCCGGGGACGCCGCACCCCTTTGGCTACCGCCTGGATTTTCCCCAGTTCGGTAGTGTAAAGAGTCAGGATTCTATCTGCCTCTTTCAGCCGGGTCTTTTTGATAACTATCGCTTCGGTTTGATAGGTTCTCGGTGTGGACATTACAGATTCCTGTCCGGCCCCGGGTGGGGATACCCGGTTTCTGCAGGGTAGGCAGTTAAAACTCCTGCCTGCCTTCTATCGCCCTGGTGAGGGTGACATCGTCGGCGTATTCCAGCTCCGTGCCGAAAGGCAGCCCCCGGGCCAGACGCGTGACCCGTATCCCCATAGGGGCAATCAGGCGGTTGAGATATAGTGACGTCTGTTCCCCCTCCAGGGTGGGATTGGTAGCCAGAATCACCTCGGTGACCTCGCCGCTCCGGAGCCGCTCCAGCAGTTCTCTTATCCTCACGTCACCTGCGCCCACTCCTTCCGTAGGTGAGATAGCGCCGTGCAGCACGTGATAGAGCCCCCGGTACATGCCGGTATGCTCGATGGCCAGGATATCCTGGGGCTGCTCCACGATGCAAATCTGGCCGCGCTCTCGCCCCGGATTGCGGCAGGTGGGGCAGGGGTCGGATTCGGTAACATTACAGCAGACGGAGCACAGCTTTACCCTCTCCTTCAGCGCACGTATCGCTTCGGCGAGGAGGCTGGCTTCCTCTTCGGAGGCGCGCAGTAGGAAATAGGTGACCCGCTGGGCGCTTTTCGGGCCGATACCCGGCAGCTTGTTAAACTCCTCTATCAGCCGGTTGATGGCATCCTTGTCCGGGTTCATCAGGTTATCGTTCAACTGAAGCTCTCCCCCCGTCCGGTCAGGTTAACCCCGGAATGTTCAACCCGCCGGTCAAGCTCCCGAGCCGCTCGGCAGCCATCTCCCGGGACCTGTTCAGCGCTTCGCTTACCGCTGTCAGCACCAGGTCTTCCAGCATTTCCACGTCTTCCTGGCTGACCACGTCCGGTGATATTTTTACCGATTGTATCTCCTGCTGCCCGTTCACTGTTACGGTGACCGCGCCGCCACCGGAGCTGCCTTCCACGTTTGAGTCTTTCAGCTCCTCCTGGGCCTTTGCCAGCTGGGCCTGCAGTTTCTGGGCCTGCTGCATCATAAACCTGTTCATTGTTCCTCCCCGTCCATAAGCTGGGCACCTATTTTTAAGGCTTCTTCAACCAGATGATTGGCTTCTGGTTCATGGACGCACCGGAGACGGCAGGCGCGCCCCAGGAAACTGCTGATAATCTTCTCGGCGGTCTGCTGATTGTCCGGCTTTTCCATGTTTTCTTTATGCAGCGGATAGCGGAAAGACAGCACCAGGGTATTTCCTTCCAGAACGCTGGGCCGGGCGCTCCGGAGCAGAGCCGCCGCCGGGGTACGGCTGATTTCCGGTGGGGCGTCCGTAATTACCTGGCGCCAGTGCTTCCGCAGCTGCTCTATTTCACTGCTCAGCGCAGACAGGGACGCAGGGTTGCCCTCCGGCGTCTTTGCCCCCCCCGGTGCCGGGTTCTGCGGAACCTCAGGTACTGCTGATTGTTTTTTCTCCGCCGGTTTTTTCGGAGCGCTTTCCGGACCGGCGGTTTTGGCTGTATCCAGTTCGGTCTCATCCCGCCGCTGGTCTCGTCCCGCCGCCGGTTTGCCGGTTTCCGGCGGTGGAGGTCCGGTATCTTCCGCCTTTTCGGGGGCGGACTTTTCCGTGCCTGGTTCCAGGCTGCAGTCCACCAGGGCCAGCTCCAGGGGTAGCGTGGAATAGCCGTCGAGGCCGGCTTCGAGCTGGCCGAAAAGTTTGACCGCCTGTATTATCCGGGGAAGAGAAGACTTTTTCGCCAGTTTCTTTAGCTCGGCAACGTCTTCCACCGGCAGGTCTATGGCCCCTTCTGCGCCGGATTTCAGCAGCAGCAATGCTCTCAGGTATTCCACCAGCTCCCGGTTGAACTGGCGTAAATCAAGCCCGTCATTATTAACGCCGTTAACGGTGGCCACACCGGCGGAAACATCGTTATTCACTATGTGTTTGACCAGGTCCCTAGCTCGCCAGTCACCGGTGATGCCCAGTAGCTTCTGGACCTGGGGTAGCTCAACATCGGAGCCGTAGTAGATGGTCAACTGCTGTAGCAGGTTTTCGGCGTCACGCAGGCTGCCGGTAGTCGCCCGGGCAATCAGCCGCAGTGCTTCCGGTTCTATCCGGATATCCTCCGTGCGGCTGATACTTTCCAGCTTGGCTACCACGTCGGCCTGAGAGATGCGCCGGAAATCAAAGCGCTGACACCTTGAAAGTATGGTGGGCAGAATCTTGTGGGACTCCGTCGTCGCCAGGATAAAGATAGCGTGCGGCGGGGGCTCTTCCAGCGTTTTGAGCAAGGCATTGGATGCTTCCTTGGTCAGCATGTGGACTTCATCTATGATATAGACTTTATAACGCGCCTGGTTCGGGGAGTAGGTCACTTTTTCCCGCAGGTCACGGATTTCATCGATTCCCCGGTTGCTGGCGGCATCCACCTCGATTACATCCAGAGCGGCGCCGTCCGTAACCGCCTGACACATGGCACAGGAATTGCATGGCTCCCCTTTTCCGTCGTTGTTCAGGCAGTTGACCGCTTTGGCCAGGATACGGCCGGTACTTGTTTTTCCGGTACCCCGGGGGCCGCAGAAGAGGTAAGCGTGGGAAATCTGCCCTTTATTCAGGGCGTTATGCAGGGTGCGGGTTGCCTGTTCCTGACCAACCACATCGGACAGCGTCTGCGGGCGCCACTTCCGGTAAAAAACCTGAGATCCCATTTCCCTCATTATACCGTAAACGAAAGGGCGTTTCTAGGCAGGACGGAGAAGAACCGGCGGCCGGTTGTCCGGGTACAACATAGAAAAGCCAGCTTTACCGTAAGGCTACGGCAAAGCTGGCAGGCGTACCGGTGTTTTCTGCTTTTACAGCAGTGAAGGTATATCCTTGGAAGTATCTTCGATAACTCTGAGCTTGGTCTCCGTCTCCTCCTGCCTTCTCTTGAACTCCGGGATAAGCCCGGTCGATTTGATATAGTAGCCTCTCACCTTCTCCAGGTCGCTCAGCTCGGAAAGAATGACGGTAACATCCAGCGCGCCCCTTTCCCGGGGATAATCGCCGTTTCTAATCATCGCTTCAGGAGCAAGGTCCCTCATGTAGTCCCCCAGAGCCTTTGACAGGTCCATATTCATTTCTTTAGACGGCCCGGAAAGGAGGTAAAGTGCCCTGCGGGCGTCCACCGGGTTGCACTTCAGTGACAACTCGCTGATAGCCTCATCCATGGTCTGGATGCCTTTCAGCGTTTCATTTCCCTTCTTACGGAAATCACCGCGCTCGCGGGGGAACTTGAACAGGGGGATATCGGAACGGCCGTAACCGATAACCGTCCAGCCTACCAGCGTCTGGATGATATCCCCGGCGTCAAGTACTTTTGAGGCTATGTACTTGGACTTTTTCTCTTCACCGGCGCAGAGCATATTGTAGAAAGGCTCCGCAATCATGGCATTAATCTTGGACAGATTGCCTTTTATCGATGAATCTTTGCGGACGAACCGCTGGTTATCTACCAGGAACACGGCATCGGCTATTGAATAGCATGACTTCAAACAGGTGGCCGTGTTGTACACGGTGCGGTCCTCTGTGGTCTCCTCATGCTCGAAAGGTAAAACTATGAGGTTATATACTGGCTTATCCGCGTAGCGCTCTTTGATTTGCTGTGTCATCACGGCTACGGACCCGGAACCGGTGCCGCCGGCGGCACTGGCGATAAGTAAAAAGGCGTCCGTTTCAAAAAATCTCTTTGTGGTGCGGATGGAATCAATCACCTTATCGGCGTCTTCTCTGGCTATCTCCGCCCCCAGCTCGTTTATTTTCCCCACGCCGTGCCCGCCGGTCTTGCGCCCGCCGATAAGGATACGGTGCTGGTACCCACGCTGTATGTTGTGTAACCCGCTCAGGTCGGCCGCATCAGTATTTACGGCGTACGCTCCGGTAATAATTTCTATCCCACGACGGCTGCGTGCCATTTTGTTTAGCCTGGAAAACTCGTCGGCAATTCTTCCGCCGCACTGCCCAAAACCGACAACTACTAACTTCATTTCTCACCTCGGTAGCAGAGTTACGTTCATTGTATGCATAGTACCGGACTATTGTCAATCTTTTGTCATCACCCAAAAAAGTTATTGAAAAACGGTTTACCCTATATTAAAATTAGGAAACTAAGGGGTAGCAATGGCTAAAGAAACGTCCCGGGACTCCATTATCAATGCGGAAAACAATATCGACGCTTTTGAAAAAGCGGTTGCCGAGGCAGAAAAACTAAGCCAGGCCGCCAGAAGTGCCGCAGAGGCCTCTACCCGGGCTGCCCAGGAATCTATCAGCCGGGCGGAGGCGATCGGCAAAAAGGCGAAAAAAGCGGCTGAAAGCTCTGCTGAAGCGGCAAATCAAGCGGTTGAACGCGCCCGCCAGATCTGTAATGAAGCCAGAGTGGCGGCTGAGGAGTCTATACGAAAGGCTGAGGAGGCCATAAAGCAGGCGGAGGAATCCGCCCGGGTACCCAAGGAAGCCGCCAGGGGGACCGCCAGAAAGTTCCGGGAAGCGATAGAGCGTGCTGAAGAGACGAGCCGGGAAGCAATGGAAGCGGCGGAAGCTTCTTTCCTCGCTTCACAGGAAGGGCTGAATCGGGTAGAGGAAATAAGTACTGGCGCTAAAGAACTGGCTGAATCATCATCCCGGGCGGTGGACGAAGAACTGAAAAAAGCCCAGGAAGCCAGCAGGCTGGCGCGGGAAGTAGCAGAAAGCTCCATCAGAGAAGCCAGGCAGGCCTCG
The DNA here is from genome assembly GCA_964615345.1 of uncultured Dehalococcoidaceae bacterium. Lineage (GTDB taxonomy): Bacteria > Chloroflexota > Dehalococcoidia > Dehalococcoidales > RBG-16-60-22 > JACZSH01. Next base: position 96,378 of record CAZTMR010000001.1, read on the forward strand.
GCAAGGGCGGAAAAGGCGAGCCGGGAAGCCCGGGAAGCCGCCGCCGCCGCCGCCAGGGAAGCCCGGGAAGCCGCCAGCAAAGCGGAAAAGACCGGCCAGGCCACCAGAGAAAACGCGGAAACTTCAGCCAAGGCTACCCGTGAGGTAGCGGAAAAAGCCGAACAGCTCAGCCGGGAAGCCCGGGAGGTGGCAGAAACCTCTTTAAAGGCCTCTCAGGCTACCACGCAGCGGGTGGAAGAGATAAGCAAGGAAATCAAATCGGTCGCGGCAGCTTCCGCACAATCGAACCGGCAGGCCGTCAGCAAGATAGAAACATTGAATCGGGACACCAGGCTGGCAGCGGAAGAAGCCTCCAGAGTTGCCCGGGAAGCCGCCGCTGAATCGACCAGTGCATCACGGGAAGCCATCAGTAAAGTGGAGAGTATCGGCAGTGAAATCAAGACCATGGTCGAGTCAATGGTGAAATCTTTCGGGGAAGAGATAAGCCAGGTCGAAGCCAAAAGCCAGGAAACGAAAGAGACGGCGGAAGCATCGGTAAAAACGGCACAGGAAGTCTCCGAGGCATCTGTAATCGCTTCTCAAGAGGCCATAAGCCGGGTGGAAGAAATATGCCAGACCACGCTGCAGACCACCGGAGAATCGGCGAAGTCGGTACAGGAAGCCAGTGACGAAGCGATAAAAACCTCCCGGGAAGCGGCGGAAACATCCGTCAGGACGTCTCATGAAGCCATCAGCCAGGCGGAAAAGATAAAGCTGGAATCCAGGGAAAGTGCGGAAAATCTGTCCCGGTCAGCCATGGAAGCGGTCCAGGGAGCGATAAAAGCGGCGAAAGAAGCCGCGGAAGCCGTTGCCCGGACCTCGCAAGAAGCCATTGAACGGGCGGAAGAGATGAACCGGACGACACAGGAAACCGCTGAATCCTCCCGGAAAGCGGTGCGGGAGGCTACCAGACTGGCCATCAAGACCGCCCGGGAAGCGGCGGAGAACTCGGCAAAAAATTTCGCCGATGCCATAAGCCGGGCGGAAGCCATCGGCAGAGAAACCAGGGAAGCTACCGAGGCTTCGGCCAAAGCGGCCCGGGAAGCGGCTGAGTCCACGGTAAGGGCGGCTCAGGAAGCCACGGAGGCTGCCGCTCGCGTTGCCAGAGAAGCGGCGGCGGTATCGGTGAAAGCGTTCCAGGAAGCTATCAGCCGGGCGGAGGCTTCCGGTAAAATGGCGCGGGAAAACGCGGAAGCGTCTCTCAAAGCCTTTGAGAGAGCGGTAAACAAAGATGCGGAGATTAAAGAAGAGGCTTCCCAGATACTTGAGTTCACGGAGCCGGCGGCGGAAACCAGAGAAGACGCGGCGGAAGACTCGTTGAAGGCCTTTGAAGAGGCCATAAACAAAGCTAAAGAGAGCAATGCCGCGGAAAAGAAAAAAGCCAGGCCCTCCAGAGGCAGGGAGAAAATAGAGGCCAGGCTGGATTTTCTCTCCCGTATGTATGAGTCAAAGTCAAACGGCGGACCGGAAGAAGACACCGGGAACCAGGATGCTGAAAATGCCCGTAAATAAGGTATCATTGACCTTGAAACGGTCTTCAGATAAACACAGTAAATAATGCAGACAATCGTTTAGGAGGTAGTCGATGGCCGAGCCGAAGGGAGCTAAAAAAGTCAGCGAAGAGCCTGTGGAGGAGATTGTGGAAGAGACAACTGCGGCGCAGGAAGAAGCTCTGGAACCGCCGGAACCGGCGGTAGAAGAAGAAACTACGGACACAAGGCCGCTCGATGAAGTCCTGGGACAGGCGGAAAAAGCTTACGCCGCTTACATGGAAGCACAGCGCCAGGTAGCCAACGCGTACCGGGGAAACGAGCAACAGATAGCCCGGGCATACCGTCGGGCGGAGCAGCAGGCGGAAAGCGCCTGCGAGGCGAGCATCAACGAAGCCATAAAGGCCCGGGAAGAGACCATTAACCAGGCGCTGAAAGAACGCGATGACGCTATCACCCAGGTGGAAAAGGCCTACCGGAAGACGAAAGAACAGGCGGAAAAAACCTGCGAAGCTGAAATTGATAAAGCCTGGAAAGCGAGAGAGCACGCCGTCGAGCAGGCCTGGCAGCTGCGCGAGGAAACTCTCGAGCAGGCCTGGAACATCTACGCCAAGCTGTCAAGATAAGTAAGAGATCCCCGGCAGGTTGAAACGGGAGGAATTACCGTCCTTTTCGTCTCTCGGGTGGTATCGGGTGCTATAATAGGGAAGGGATATCTTTAAGGGTAACTTCTATGCCGCGGGTCTGGCTCTCTATCCCTTCCTGTCTCTTCTTTAGAGTGGAGATAAGATTGATCGCCTTGGTGAAGTAACCCCGTATTTTGGCCACGTCACTGAGCTCGGAAAGAATTACCGTAACCTCCAGAGCTCCCCCCTCCCGGGGATAATCGCCGCTCCTGATTACCGCTTCCGGGGTCAGGCTCTTCAGGTAGGTGCCCAGTTCCTTGATCAGATCAACGTTCACTTCTTTGGCCGGCGCGGAAACCAGGTATAAAGCCCGCTTTGAGTCCACCGGGTTACACTTCAGGGAGAGCCCGCTTATCGCCTGGTCCATGGTCTGGGTCCCTTTCTGCGTTTCCGTGGCCTTGTTCCGGAAGTCCCGCGTCCGCTTGAAAAGCCCCCGGGTAAAGGAAAGGTTTGACCTGCCGTAGCCGATAGTCGTCCAGCCGGAAACGGTCTGGATAATGTCGCCGGCATCAAGTATCTTGGCGCCGATGTGCTTGTGCTTTTTCTCCTCCCCGGCGCAGAGCAAGTTATAAAAAGGCTCGGTAATGGTGGTGTTGATGCGGGAGAGATTGCTGCGTATGGGGGAATCTTTCATCACGTACCGCTGGTTGTCTACCAGAAACACCGCGTCCGCCACCAGATAAGAAGATTTAAGGCAGGTGGCCACGTTATACACCGTTCTTTCTTCGGTCGATTCTTCGTGTTCAAACGGAAGTACAATGAGATTGTATACCGGCTTGTCCACGTAGCGTTCTTTAATGTGCTGGGTGATTACCGGCACCGAACCGGACCCGGTGCCGCCGGCGGCGCCGGCAATGAGCAGGAAGGCGTCCGCTTCAGTAAAGCGGCGGCTCGTCCGGATAATCTCAATGACCTTGTCACCGTCTTCTTTGGCTATCTCCGCGCCCAACTCGTTTATCTTCCCCACGCCGTGACCGCCGGTCTTGCGCCCGCCAATCAGGATACGGTGTTGATAGTCCGGCCTTATGCCGGTCAGACCGCTCAGGTCGGCCACGTCTGTATTTACGGCAAAAGCTCCGGCGATGATGTCAATCCCGCGCTGGCCGCGCGCTTTCCTATTCAACCGGGCAAACTCATCGGCGATTCTTCCGCCGCACTGCCCGAAACCAACTACCACAATTTTCATCTTTTATCCTGTTAGCGGAATTTATGCTATTTTAGGCATTATGCTAACGTGATGTCAATTTAACAAAGCGCCGGAAACACGGACGCATACGGCATCACGGATGCGCCGGAAGGGCATACCGGTATCCCGGGTTCACCGCCCCCTGTCGGCAACAAAGGCGGCCAGGTCAGCTAGACGGCAGCTATAACCCCACTCGTTATCGTACCAGGCGATTATTTTGGCCATTTTATCGCTGATTACCATTGTGCTCAGAGAATCGAAAATGGCGCTCGCCGGATTACCGATAAAGTCAGTGCTTACCAGGGGTTCCCGGCAATATTCCAGAATGCCGGAGAGATAACCCTCGCTGGCTTCCTGAAAAGCCTGGTTTATCTGCTCCGCGGTCACTTCCTTGCTCAGGTTGACCACAAAATCGACCACGGAAACGGTGGCGATGGGTACCCGGAAGGCCATGCCGTGCAGCCGTCCCTTCATCTCCGGCATAACGTGGGTGACGGCGTAAGCTGCGCCGGTAGTCGTCGGGATGAGGTTCGCCGCTGCGGCCCGGGCCCGGCGCAGGTCCTTGTGAAACATGTCCTGGATTCTCTGGTCATTGGTATAGGCATGGATGGTGGACATCAGCCCGCTGACACACCCGAAGTTCCGGTGCAGCACCTTGACCAGCGGCGCGATGCCGTTGGTGGTGCAGGAGGCGTTTGAAATCACGGTGTGCTTCGCCGGGTCGTATTCGTTTTCATTAACCCCCAGGACTATCGTGGCATCCTCGTTCTTGGCCGGGGCGGAAATGATTACTTTCCCGGCCCCGCCTTTCAGGTGACCGGCCGCTTTTTTGGCATCGGTAAAAAGTCCGGTCGATTCAATGACGATGTCCACACCGTAATCGCGCCAGGGTATACCGGCCGGGTCTCGCTCCGATAGCACTCTTACTTCTCTGCCGTCCACGCTGATGGCTCCGTCACCGGCCGTCACCTCTCCGGGGAAACGGCCGTAAGTGCTGTCCCATTTCAGCAGGTGGGCGTTCGTCCCGGTGTCGGTAAGGTCGTTTACCGCCACCACTTCAAGTTTGTCTTTATGGTACTTGTTGATGGTCCGGAAAGTTAATCTCCCGATTCGTCCAAAACCATTGATGCCAATCCTGGTAGCCATTTTTCCCTCCTCGTGTCTATCACTTTAGACTGGAAAACACTTGCTTTCCGGGGTAGCGGGCTTCTGCGCCCAGTTCCTCTTCTATGCGGAGAAGCCGGTTGTATTTGGCGGTGCGCTCGGAACGACAGGGCGCGCCGGTCTTTATTTGTCCGGTGCTCAGCCCCACCGCCAGGTCGGCGATGGTGGTATCCTCGGTCTCCCCGGAGCGGTGGCTGACCACCGCTGTCCATCCGGCACTGTGCGCCAGACTGATGGCGGCGACTGTTTCCGTCAGGGTACCTATCTGGTTTAGCTTGATGAGAATAGAGTTGGAGGCCTTAAGCTCTATGCCGCGCCGGAGCCGGCCGGTATTGGTGGTGTACAGGTCATCGCCTACCAGCTGGACCCTGTTCCCCAGCTTTTCCCTTAGCTCCTGCCATCCCTCCCAGTCGTCCTCGGCCATGCCGTCCTCGATGCTGATGAGCGGATAGCTGTTCGCCCATTTGACATAATACTCGACCATCTGCCGGGAATTGAGGGTAACGCCTTCTCTGGCCAGGACGTATTTGCCGTCCTGGCAGAACTCGCTGGACGCCGGGTCCAGGGCGATAAAGCAGTCTTTACCCGGCGCGTAGCCCGCTTTTTCGATTGCCGCCAGGATGGCCTCCACCGCTTCTTTGTTGGAGGAAAGGGAAGGGGCGAACCCTCCCTCGTCACCAACGTTGGTGCTGTAACCTCTTTCCCCCAGAATTCTTTTCAATGAATGATAGACTTCCGTGCCCATTTGCAGCGCCTGGTGGAAGCTGCCGGCGCCGGCCGGCATCACCATAAACTCCTGGAAATCCGTGGAGTCAGTGGCGTGTCTGCCTCCGTTCAGGATATTCATCATCGGTACCGGCAAGGTAGCTTCCGTTTTTCCCAGGCAGCGGAACAGGGAAAACCCCCGGCTCCTGGCCGCCGCCTGGGCCACCGCTAGTGAAACTCCCAGGATAGCATTGGCCCCCAGTCTGGATTTATCCGCTGTGCCGTCAAGTTCGATCAATCGGTGGTCCAAAGCTGCCTGGTCAGCCGCAGCCATCCCGCTGACTGCGGCGGCAATGCTCTCGTTGACATTGTTGACCGCTTTCAGAACGCCTTTTCCGCCGTACCGGCGGTTATCCCCGTCACGCAGCTCCACCGCTTCATGCTTGCCGGTACTGGCGCCGGAAGGTACTGCCGCCCGTCCCCGCGTCCCGTCGGAGAGGAGTGCTTCCACCTCTACGGTCGGGTTACCCCTGGAGTCCAGTATTTCCCGGGCGGTTAAGCTCTCTATTTTCGCCATTATCTTTTCTCAGTCTCCAGTCCGCTCAGAATGGTTGTTTATTATTATCGCCAGGGCTTTCCTGACCGCGTCGGCGGCATCATTCGCCGGGATAATGCCCCCGTCCATCTGTCCGTTGCGGAACAGCGACCAGGTATTGAGCCCGATAACCGGGATTCCGTTCTGCAAAGCGTGCCCGATCTCTGACAGTGTCCCGTAGCTGCCGCCGACGGCGATTACCGCCCGGCAGGACTTTACCACGATAACGTTGCGGGCATAGCCCAGCCCGGTCACGATGGGTATCTGCACGTACGGGTTGGCCGTCCGGAAGCTGTCTCCGGGAAGAATACCGATGGTTGTTCCTCCCTCCTCGCTGGCTCCCCGGCAAGCCGCTTCCATTACTCCCCCCAGCCCGCCACACACCAGGGCGGCGTCTTTTTTCGCCAGCTGCCGGCCGACTTCACCGGCGGTGCGTAATTCGGACGCTGAAGCGTCTCCGCCGCCAATAACGGCGATACACACTTTCTGTTGACGGCTCGTTTTCGGCATACTAATCAATGATTATAGCATTTTGGCCTTGTTTCCAGCAAAAGGAATGAGCGGAAAAAGCTACTTCAAGAGGTAGTTGACACCCAGTACCAGCAGGCCGGTGATGAACATCGCCGCGGAAAACCGGAAAACGTGGGGCACGACCATTTCGGGTAAAACATGTCCGTAACCGGGCCCCTGGCAGCCCCGTGCTTCCGGGCCAGCTCGGTGAGGGGGCACTGCCAGTTATTGAGAACAAGCACCAGGCCTTCCGCCAGCACCGCGCCAATGGCGGCAGCCAGGTACCAGTTATAGGTGCGGGTAATACCCGCGTAAAGCACATAGGCCACGCAGGCGGACATGAGGAGGAAGATTACGGTATGGATAAGCTTGATGGCAAACAGCTTATTCAGGGTAACGCTCATGGAAACATCGCCTTCCCATAACGGAGTACTCTTCAGTTGTACTCGTTCATGGCGGCCGTCAGACCTCTGGTCAGCAGACAGAGAACGGCCCGGCTGACATCCGGAATCACTCCGGACATAATCTTTTTCTCTTCCGCGGTAAAGTCGCTCAGCACGTAGTCGATTATGGCCGCTTCCTTGTCTGCGGCTTCGGAGAAGGACGGCCGGCCGATACCCACCCGGACGCGAATGAAGTCCGGGCTGCCCAGCCGGCTGATAATGGACTCGATACCGTTGTGCCCGCCGGAGCCGCTTCCCTGGCGGATACGAATCTTGCCCGCCGGCAGGTCGAGGTCATCATGTATCACCACCAGGTCATCGAGCCTGATTTGCAGCCGGTCCACCAGCGGGGCTATCGCTTCTCCACTGTGGTTCATATAGCTCTGGGGCCGTGCCGCCATCAGCGGCACTCCGTCTGCCTGGCCGGTACCCGTCCGGGCCTTTCCCCGCTTTTTGTCCAGCTTGATCCCGTGCGCCCGGCAAAAGTGCCTCAGGCACATAAAGCCGATGTTATGCCGGTGGCGGGCATAAAAACACCCCGGGTTGCCCAATCCGACGACTAGTTTCATCTCAGTCCGTCCGTTCCAGGAGGCGGATAAACTCGGCTTCCGTAAGCTGCCTGACGCCCGCGTCCCGGGCTTTGTCCAGCTTGGAACCGGGGTCCGCTCCCACCACCAGGTAATCGGTCTTCTGGCTCACGCTGCTGCTGGTGGAACCACCCAGCGCCTTTATCCTCTCTTCCGCTTCTGAACGGGTAAAGGATTCCAGGCTGCCGGTTAAAACAAACTGCGTCCCGGCCAGCGGCAGCTTTCCCGGCCGGGTGGCCTTTTCTTCCAGGCGGACCCCCGCCTCTTCCAGCCGCCGAATGATATCCCGGTTTTCATCTTGCCGGAAAAAGGCGGTGACGCTGTCGGCGATCTTTGGCCCGATGGTCGGGATGGACGTCAATTCTTCTCTGGTGGCCCTGGCTATGGCGTGGACGCTGTGAAAGTGCCCGGCGAGTATTTCTGCGGTCTCTTCACCGATGTGCCGGATACCCAGCGCGAAAATCACCCGGGGCAGCGGCCTGTCCTTGCTCTTTTCGATGGCACTCAGTATGTTACTGACGCTTTTCTCCGCCATTTTCTCCAGGTCGAGCAGCTCTTCCTTTTTCTCCTTGAGAGAGTACAGGTCGGCCGCGTCTCTGACCAGCCCGTTATTTAGCAGAGCGGCGCTGAGGTTTTCCCCGATTCCCCTGATATCCATGGCCCCGCGGGAAACGAAATGCTCAATCCTCTGCTGCACCTGGGCCGGGCAGGCGGCATTGGAGCAGTAGTACATTGCTTCTCCCTCCGCCCGGGAAACCTCCGCCCCGCACGCCGGACAGGCCGGACGCTTCTTCTCTTCAGAGAACAGCCGCTCTTTCAGGCTGAACTCTTTCTCTTTGCCGGTGCGCTTGCTCTCCACCGGGCCGATGACTTCCGGTATCACCTCTCCCGCTCTCTGCACTATCACCGTATCCCCGATGCGGATATCCTTCCGCCGGATGTCATCCTCGTTATGCAGGGCTGCCTGCCGGATGGTCACTCCTCCCACCGTCACCGGTTCCAGGATGGCGTAAGGGTTCAGAGTCCCCGTCCGCCCCACGTTTATCCCGATATCGGTTAACCGCGTGGTGCCCTGTACGGCCGGGAACTTGTAGGCAATCGCCCATCTCGGCTCCCGCCCCACGTTGCCCAGCCGCTGCTGGTAGTCGAACCGGTCTATCTTGATCACCACTCCGTCGGCTTCGTACGGCAGGTCATCGTGGCGCTCTCTCCATGTCCGGTAGTACTCCTTCACCGCTTCAATGTCCGGTAGCTTTCGGTTATTCGGGTTCAGCTTGAATCCGAGCGCTTTGAGATATTCCAGAGTTTCCCAGTGGGTGTCCGGGGTAGCCTTTCCCTCGGCATAGCCCATCATGTAGACGTAAATATCCAGCGGCCGTTTTGCGGTGACGCTGGAATCCAGTTGCCGCACTGAACCGGCCGCCGCGTTCCGCGGGTTGGCAAACAGCGGCTGCCCTTCCGCCGCCCTTTCCTCGTTTAGTTTGTGAAAACCGGACCTGGAGAGAAAGACCTCGCCGCGCACTTCCAGCCTCGGTGGTGCCTCTTTCGGCAGGGAAAGCGGGATGCTCCGGATGGTCCTCAGATTAAGGGTAATGTCTTCCCCCCGGTAGCCGTCGCCCCGGGTGGCTCCGGTGGTCAGGCTGCCGTTAACGTAGGTCAAGGCCACCGCCAGCCCGTCTATTTTATGCTCCCCGACGAAGCCGAAACGGTCCGTCCCCAGCAGCCTGGAGACCCGGTTGTGCCAGGCGATGAGTTCGTCATCGGAAAACGCGTTTCCCAGTGACAGTAGCGGGTACGGGTGTTCCACCACCCCCAACTCCTCCACCGGCGGAGCGCCCACCCGCCGGGTGGGCGAATCGGCAGTGGCCAGATCCGGGAATTGCTCTTCCAGTTTCATCAGCTCCCGCATCAGTGCGTCGTATTCGGCGTCGCTTATCTCGGGGCTGTCCAGCACGTAGTACCGGTAGTTGTGATGATTGATTTCTTCTCTCAGGCTTTTGATTTTGCCTTTGACTTCATCCGGCTTTGCCAATGGTTTGCTCCTGGATTAGTGGCTACACCAAGTATAGCACAGCGCCTTTCGTGGCAAAAGGAAGAGCGGGCGGCAAAAATGACAGTTGCGACTGCGCCGGCTGATATCAGAAGGGTTTTATCCGTAGCGGCAGGCCGGAGACCACCAGGTAGACCTCATCCGCTCTCCGGGCGAGTTTTTGGTTGGCTTTGCCCAGCAGGTCGCGGTACAGCCGGGCCGCGCGGTTGGCGGGAACTATTCCCAGCCCCACCTCGTTGGTTACCATGATAAAGTTTGCGTCTACCCGGTTAATGCAGTCGATGAGGGCGTCAACCTCGGTCAGCGTTTCTTCCTCGGCGTGAGCCGTATTCTTGGGCTCCCCGTTCGCGTCACAGTGTTTCTCCAGGATGTTGCTTACCAGCAGGGTAATGCAGTCTACGACCACCGTTTTTGCCTCGCCGGCATCTTCGATGATGCGCTTGCCTATTCCGCCGGTCGCTTCCAGAGTGCGCCATGATTTGGGCCGGGAGCGGCGGTGTTTTTCAATACGGTCGCGCATATCCGGGTCCCTGGCTTCGGCGGTAGCCACGAACAGTACCGGCTGGCCGGAATCAAGGACCAGTTCCTGCGCCAGCTGGCTTTTGCCGGCGCGGACCCCGCCACTGATGAGGGTGCATTTCGTCATCTCGCCTTACCTGTCTTTCAGCGCCAGCTCTTTGATTTCCAGGTAGCGGTGTTCTCCCCGGCTGACTTTCTCGGCTGCGGTGATTTCCAGTCGTTTCCGGAACAGCGGCCCGTCCACCACCAGCGTGTGAAATTCCCCGGCTTCACCGCAGGGTGTGACCTCCGTGGTCTGGCTCATCTCTTCCAGCTCGCGGATAAAGTCGTAGTCGATTGTCCTCCCCAGCCACTCTTCTCCCAGTATCTCTGCCCTGGTGGCGACTATCACCGACTTGAACCCCGCGTCGATGAACTCTCGTATCAACCGGTCTTGGTTCTCCTGCCACAGCGGCAGGTGGGCCCTGAGTCCGGCCCCGGCGCAGATCCGCTCGTTCCATCTCCGGTGCTCGATAAAATCGATATCGCCGAAGATGCCCCCCTCTATCCCTTCCTGCCGAAAACCGTTCAGCAGGCTGACAAACTCGGCTTCATAGGTCGGACGCGTTGTGCGGCGCTGGACTAGCGGTATCCCCAGGGCCTCCGCCTGAGACCGGATGACGTAAGCCGCCACTCCGTGGCTGCAGGAGCGTTTCCCGTCTTCGGTCACCATATTTGCCAGGTAGCGGAGTTGAAAGCCTTCCCGCTGGGCGCGGTAAGCGGCCAGGCAGCCGTCCTTCCCCCCGCTCCAGGAAACGAATACCCCGTACATTTTATTCTCCTTCCGGTTGCAGGTGCGATACGTCGTTCAATAAGCTCAGGATTGCCCCCTGCGGGTAGGTGTCCACGATGGTGAGCGAGGCGATGTCGGTGCGCAGCTGTCGCCAGCGCTGCGGTTCTATCTCCAGCAAATGGCAGAGGAGCAGCCTCAGCACCCCGCTGTGGGCCACGATGAGTACGGTGTCCTCCGGGGAGTGCCCTTCCAGTCTCTTCGGGAAGCGGCTCACCCGCCGGTTAAGGTCGCCGATGCATTCTCCCTCGGGAAACCCGAAGCTCAGGTCTCTGGTGGACCAGTTTGCTGCCAGTTCCGGGAACTGCTGGCTTATTTCGCTGAAGTTCAGTCCTTCCACCCTGCCGAAGTTTATCTCGTGCAGTTCCGTGCAGGCCACCGGTTTCAGCCGGTGGGGGATGGCGATAATCTCCGCGGTCAGAGTCGCCCGGCACAGGTCGCTGGCGTAAACGCAGCTTATCTTTTCCTCCCGCAGCCGGTCGCGCAGGCGCTCCGCCTGTCTCACCCCCTCTTCGCTCAGCGCCACGTCCGTGTGGCCCCAGAAACGCTCGGCACTGTTCGATCTGGTGTTGCCGTGCCTTACCAGCAGCAGTCTGGCCATTTTTTTGCTCCCGCTCAGAACAGTCCCATATTGGCGAGCAGGCTGATGAAAAGTAGCACGCCCACCTCGCTGATTTCGTTTATCGCCCCGTAGTTATCTCCGGTAAGACCGGAAAACTTGTTCCGGAAATAAGCGGCCGCGGTCAAGGTCACCACCCAGGCGACGAACATTATCGCCAGCCCGATGAGCTGGGCGATAAGCATAACCGCCACTGCCGTGAAAGTCGTCGCTGCGGTAAATCGCGGCCAGCTGGTGCCCTGCTTGAATGCCGCCCCCATACCCGTCGGCTTGGCATACGGGTAGGCTAATATCGCATAGACCATCGCCCACCGGCCGAGCATCGGCATCATCACCAGGGTTATTATCAGTGACTGGCCCGGAACGCTGTTCAGCGCGGAGTATTTCACCAGCAGCAGCAGGACGACGCTGATGACGCCGAAACTTCCCGCCCGGCTGTCGCTCATTACCCGCCACCGGTCTGACGCCGTTTTTTGCCCGCCGATTCCGTCACAGGTATCGGCAAAACCGTCCAGGTGCAGCCCCCCGCTGACGATGACCATAAAAGTAATCAGCAGCGCACTGGTAACACCGGATGGTAAAAACAGGCCGAACAGCCAGCTCAGACCGGCCAGAATAAGCCCGATGATAACCCCGATTATCGGGAAATAACCGGTTGACCGCCCCGGCGTCTCCAGGCTGAAGTCCCGCCGTCCCGGCACCGGGATGCTGGTCAGGAACTGTAATGACGCCAGGAAGCTTCTCAACTGCTTGCTCCGTCTCCTTCGGAGACACCGGCTTCGGTAAAAGTGGCCATTTCTGCCAGGATCCGGACGGCTGCCTCCGCCAGAAATATACCTAGTGCCGCACCGGTGCCTTCACCCAGGCGCAGTCTCAGGTCGAGCAAGGGCTGCAGTCCCAGGTGCTCCAGCATTAGGCGGTGCCCCGCCTCCGCGGACAGGTGTGAAGCAATAAGGTAATCTTTCAGGCCCGGACAGATGGACGTGGCGATGAGTGCCGCCGCCCCGGAAACGAAGCCATCGATTACTACCGGTACCCTTCGGGCTGCTGCGCCCAGCATTACTCCCGCCAGCCCCCCGATTTCGAACCCTCCGACTCTGGCCAGCACCTCGAGCGGTCTGCCGGGGTCGGGACGGTTTAGCTCCAGCGCCCGGCGGATAACCTCTGTTTTACGGGACAGTTGTTCGTCGGTCAGTCCCGTGCCGCGGCCCGTAACCGCCTCTACCGGCTTGCCGGTGATGGCGGCGCAAATGGCGCTGCTGGCGCTGGTATTGCCGATGCCCATATCCCCCGTGCCCACGATGTCCAGACCTTTCTCCGCCTCCTCCTCTGCCACCCTTATTCCCGCTTCGACCGCTCTCTCCGCCTGCTCGAGCGTCATCGCCGGCCCGGCGGCGATGTTGGCGGTACCGCGCCCGATGTTACAGCTTACCAGCCGGCGGTCGGCTTTCAGTTCGGTCGCCACTCCCATATCCACGATAACAACCCTCGCTCCTGCCTGCCGGGCAAGGACGTTGATTCCCGCGCCTCCTCCCAGAAAATTATATACCATCTGCGCCGTAACTTCCTGCGGCCAGTTGCCCACCTTTTCCGCCACCACCCCGTGGTCTCCGGCCATGGTAATTACCGCTTTGTGCTTGGTTCTGGGTACCGGACTTCCCTGGATACCCGCCAGTTGTAGGGAAAGCTCTTCCAGCCTGCCCAGGCTTCCCGGCGGCTTGGTCAGCGTCTCCTGCCTGGCTCTGGCGCCGGCCATCGCTCCCGCATCTAGAGGCTTTATCATTTTGGTGATATGCATCGGTGCTCCTCATCTGCAATCATATAGTGCTGGCGGATATGTCCGGGGTCCGGCTTTACCGCCGGTGAATACAGCTAGTCCGTCTCTTCCCGGTTTTCTCCGGATACCAGCGGAATAATGAAGATAACACAGCCAACCAGGAAGACGATACTGCCGATGATGCCCAGCAGGCTGCCGGTAACGATCCCCGAGGCGATAAAGAAGCCGGCACAGACCAGAAAGAGGCTCCATCCCCAGAGGTGAAATCTTTTTTCTCTGTCCCCGTTATTGTTTGACACGGCAAACTCCTCCTTCCTGTGTTTATGAATCCGGCCGGAATGCGGTGGCTCAACAAAAAAGCCTACCACTCCCCGCGGAGTCACGTAGGATATTTGAGAGGCTGGCGTTCTGGCTTTACAGCGGCGCGGCCGCGCCGGACTTTCACCGGCTTGCGTTCCAGTTAGGCCCTCGCTCGCGCTCGGGCACCTCTGCTTGCTTATTATTTGGCCCTAGCATATAGTAAATCAGGGGAAAAGTCAAATTAGACATTTTGCGGCGCCCCTTGTAAAATATCTGTAGCTGGTTGAGTCATTTCATTTCCCTGTCCTGCGGGAAGCTTCTTTACGTGAGACTCCTTCCTTGCCGCTTTCCGGATTGACTGCGCTGCTGACACTTGAGAAATGGAAAACTTATCGTTAATCATTGCTTTTGGCGCCGGGCTGCTTTCCTTTCTTTCTCCCTGCGTGGTGCCACTGGTGCCGGCTTATATGGCCAGCCTGGCCGGACCGCAGGTGCTGGAGAAGCCTGTTCCCCGGGGCCGCCTGCCCCTCTTTTTCCATTCTCTCAGCTTTGTGACTGGTTTTTCCCTTGTTTTCACCACTCTGGGAGCCATTGCCGGTCTGACCGGTTATGCCGTCAGCCCCAGCGTCGCCTTTTTAAATCTGGTCTCGGGCAGCCTGCTGATAGCCTTCGGCCTGTTTATGCTGGCCTCTCTGGTAATCCCCGGTTTGAACTTTGAGAAACGGTTCTCTCCCTCGCTGGGCCGGACTACCGGTTATCTCCGCTCCTTTCTGGTCGGGGCGGTATTCGCTATGGCCTGGACGGCCTGTGTCGGCCCCATACTGGCCGGTATCCTGGCGCTGGCCCTTAACTCGGCCACGGCCTGGAGCGGGGCGTACCTGCTGGTCTTTTATTCCCTGGGTCTGGGGGTGCCTTTTCTGGTCATCGGCATCGCCTTTGACTTTTTTACCCCGTTACTGCGCCGCGTACAGCAATATTCCCGGATTATTTACGTCGTCAGCGGCCTGCTGCTCATCACCGTGGGTGTGATGGCGTTGCTGAACAAGCTGGTCTGGTTTTCTTCTCTCGCCGGATAAAGGTGCTACTGGAGGCAATTATGGGCAAAGGTTTAAACTTACTGGTAGGTCTGTTGCTGGTCGCCCTGGTCCTGGCGCCGGGACTCTCCGGCTGTACCCCTTCTGCAGCCGCCCCCGAGGTGGGCAAGCTGGCGCCCGATTTTCAGCTTTCTGACCTCGATGGACAACCGGTTTCCCTGAGCGATTTCCGCGGGCAGCCCGTCCTGCTCAACTTCTGGGCCACCTGGTGCGGGCCCTGCCGCTACGAGATGCCTTTCCTGGAACGGATACACCGGGAGCAGTCCGCAGACGGACTGGTGGTGCTGGGAGTTAACATGGGGGAAACCGCGGAAGAAATCGAACAATTCGCGGCTGACTTTGGTCTCTCTTTCACCGTATTGCAGGACTCTGACCAGGAAGTAGCCTTGAGGTATAACGTCCGCAGCATTCCCACCACGTTCCTGATTGATGAAGACGGCATTATCCGGGACCACAAGATAGGGGCCTTTGCCACCATGGCTGAGATTGAGTCGGACCTGGAGAAAATACGGTAGGCGCGGATAAGAGTTGCCGGCGGTAAAGCTGCCGCCGGATGCTTGCCTTGCCGATCTCCCGGCTCCACCGCCTACTTCCGGAAAGCGGCGGACGTTCTCGAGCCGGGAACGCCGGTGGATACTGCCTCCTGGTCGGCAACGGCCAGCGCTTTATCCAGTATGGCGATTCCTTCATCCACCTGCTCTTCGGTGACGATGAGCGGTGGCGCCACGATTAACGTATCCCACCAGGAAACGATGTACATCCCCAGCTTCATTGCCTCGGCGGCTATTTTATCTGTCATCAGAGGCCGGCGGAACTTGTCCGCTTTGGAATTGAACTGCTCTCTGGTCTCCCGGTTCTTCACTATTTCCAGCGCCCAGAAATGGCCGAGCCCTCTCACGTCACCGATGCACTCGTGGCGGTCTTCCAGCTCGTAAAGCTTTCTCTCCAGGTGTTTGCTCATCCTCTGCGGGAGGCCGGTGGCATTGAGTTTCTCCAGCTCCGATACTGATGGCGCGATGGCCGCCAGCGCCAGCGGGTGGAAAGCGTAGGTGTGGCCCTGGATAAGGGGCTCCTCCTCGAAAAACTCGGCTATTCTCTTTGAGGTTATGGTGATGCCCACCGGCGTGTAAGCGTTGGTACACCCCTTGGCGGTAGTCATGATGTCCGGTAGCACGTCCCAGTTCTGGGTGGCGAACAGCGGCCCGGTGCGGTACCAGCCGCTCATCACCTCGTCACAGACCAGCAGCACGCCGTTCTGGTTACAAATTTCTCTCAGCCGGGGCAGGTACTCCGGGGGAGGCACCATTCTCCCGTTGGTGCCCACCACCGGCTCCACGATGACCGCCGCCACGTTGCCCTCTTCTTTAATCATGTAGTCCACGTATTCCGCGCACCGTATCCCGCAGTCCGGGTAGTCCAGCCCGAAGGGGCAGCGGTAACAGTATGCATCCGGAGCGAAGCATATCCCCTCCACCGTGAAACGGGCCTGTTCCGCAAACCACCGCCTCGGGTCGCCGGTGAAAGACAGCCCGGCGATGGTCCCGCCGTGGTACGAGCGGTACCGCGAGATTACCTTGTACTTGGGCGCCATGCTCTGCCTGATTATCATCAGCGCCCCCTCGTTCGCCTCCGTCCCGGCCGTGGAGAAGAAAAACTTGTCCAGGCCCTCCGGCATTACCGAAACCAGCGCCTCCGTGGCGCTTAACAGCGCTTCCGTGGCGAAAGCAGGGGCGATGTAAGGCATTTTCTCGGCCTGCTTGACGATGGCTTCGATAACTGCCCGGTTCTTGTGTCCCAGGTTGGTGCACATCAACTGTGACGAGAAATCGATTATCGGCCGGTCGTTCTCGTCGTACATATAGACACCTTCGGCATCCTTGATGAACAGGGGCCTTTTCCATCCTTTCTGTGCTTTCCAGGTGCCGTAGGTATGCTCTGCCAGTGACCTGATTCTCGCGTCCATATCCGCCATCTTCGAGGTCTCCTTCCACTTCGTATTAATGGTGGCGCTTGATTGCCATCATCTTAGCACCCCGGGTAGTGACACATCAAGGAAGCCCACTTGATATTTCCGCCTAAATTCGTTAGCATTGAGTTGAAGCGTCTGCGGTGGAAGACCCGCGGCTCAAACTTGAAAAGGAGAATGGATGTGGGGGATGTCTTGAATGAAGCTTACGGGATAGTCCAGTGCAAGGAATGCCCGTGGTATAAGTCCTGCGTTATGCCGATGCGGTTTACCGCCGAGGATATCCGGCGGCAGCTTGAATCTACTCCCGGGGTGGGGCTCCCGCTGCAGTCGGACATCGGGATGCAGAACCTCCTGTCCGGTATGGCCACGGCCGCCCAGAACTCGATGATGGAAGGCTGTCCCGTTTTCATTGAGCGGTTGCGCTCCAGCCCAAGGCTTGCGCAGCGCCTGAAAGAGCTGATGCAGAGCTGGGGTCAGGAGGAAGCGGAGTAGCCGCTGCCGCTCGGCGTAGCCAGCAGAATAATCTCAAACCGGAGACGTATTGACTATGGCTTCACCGGAACTGGACGGACTGTGTATCAACACCATGCGTTTCCTCGCCGTGGACGCCGTCCAGAAGGCCGGCTCCGGTCATCCCGGAGCGCCGCTGGGGGCTTCTCCAATGGCCTATGTCCTCTGGGACCGCTTCCTGAAGCATAATCCGGCAGACCCTTCCTGGCCTGACCGTGACCGCTTTATTCTTTCCGCGGGACACGCTTCTGCCATGCTCTATTCCCTGCTCCATCTTACCGGCTATAGTCTTCCCCTGGATGAGCTCAGGCGGTTCCGCCAGTACGGCAGCCTGACCCCCGGCCACCCGGAATACGCCCCGGAACGCGGTATCGAGGTGACCACTGGCCCGCTGGGACAGGGCTTCGCCAACGGGGTGGGTATGGCCATCGCCGAGCGTTCCCTGGCCCAGCACTACAATCGACCCGGCCACCGCATTATCGACCATTTTACCTACAGCATTGTCTCTGACGGGGACCTTGAAGAGGGCGTTTCCTCGGAAGCTGCTTCTCTGGCCGGCACGCTGAAGCTGGGTAAGCTCGTTTACCTCTATGACGATAACGGTATCTCCATCGAAGGCGATACCTCCGTTACTTTTTCTGAAGACGTGGGAAGCCGGTTCAGGGCTTACGGCTGGCACGTCATCGGCCCCATCGATGGTATGGACACTGACAAAGTGGACGCGGCGATACGGGAATCCCGCGCGGAAACGGAGCGCCCCAGCCTGATTATCTGCCGCACCGTAATCGGTTACGGCAGCCCCAACAAGGCGGGTAGCGGCGCCGCTCACGGCGAGCCCCTGGGCGAAGAAGAGGTACGCCTGACCAGGGAAGCGCTGGGGTGGACGTATGCGGAGCCTTTTACCATCCCGGCGGAAGCCCGGGAGCACTTTCGGAAGGCGCTGGAGCGCGGCCGGCGCTCTCAGGAGGAGTGGCAGAAGCGTATGGCGGCCTACCGGGAAGCCTACCCCGCAGAAGCCCGTCAGCTGGAGCAAATCTTGAGCGGAGACCTGCCGGAAGGGTGGGATGCTGACCTTGACGCTCTTTTCCGCAGCGGGGACAAACCGGTGGCCACCCGGGCCGCTTCCGGGCAGGTGCTGAACGCCATCGCCCCCCGCCTCCGTTCCCTTATGGGAGGGGCGGCGGACCTGGCGCCATCGACAAAGACGCTGCTGAAAAGCCGGGGAGACTTCAGCGCAGAAAGCCACGGCGGTCATAATTTGCACTTCGGGGTGAGGGAACACGCTATGGGCGCCATCGCCAATGGAATGGCACTCCACGGCGGAATCATTCCCTATACGGCCACCTTCCTTATTTTTTACGATTATATGCGCCCGCCCGTCCGCCTGGCGGCGTTGATGGGAATCCGGGTTATTTTTCTCTATACTCATGATTCGGTCGGCTTGGGAGAAGACGGCCCTACCCACCAGCCGGTAGAGCAACTTGCCGGGATGAGGGCAGTGCCCAATCTGCTAACGCTGCGCCCGGCTGATGCCACGGAAACGCTGGAGGCGTGGCGGGTAGCTTTGCACCGCCGTCACGGCCCCACTGCTCTGGCGCTCAGCCGGCAGAACCTGCCCGTTCTGGACCGGGAAAAACTGGCTCCCGCCCAGGGTGTAAACCGCGGCGGATATGTGCTGTGGGAAGCCGGAGATACGGCTGACGTTATCCTTATCGGTACCGGTTCTGAGGTCCATATTGCCCTGGAAGCGGGAAAGCTGTTGCTGGAGGAAGGGGTTTCGGCACGCGTGGTTTCCCTGCCTTCCTGGGAGCTTTTCGATGCGCAAACGCCGGAATACCGTAACCGTGTCCTGCCGCCGGCGGTTAATAAACGCGTCTCCATCGAGGCGGGGGCGAAACTGGGCTGGGAGCGCTACGTGGGTCCTGATGGCGTCATCATCGGGCTCTCCCGGTTCGGCGCTTCGGCGCCCGGCCCGGTGGTTTATGAGAACCTGGGACTGACCGCCCGGCATGTGGCGGACGAGGCCCTGCGGCTGGTAAAAGGAGGCAAATAATGACACTGTCCGTTGCCCTGGGCTCTGACCACGGTGGGTTTACTTTGAAAGAAGCGTTACGGGCTTGGCTGCAAAAAAAAGGTTATCAGGTGCTGGACGTGGGGGCGGCTGTCTTCGATTCGTCTGACGATTATCCTGACTATGCTTATGCCGTCGCCGATGCTGTTGTCGCCGGCAAAGTGCAGCGCGGGATTATCATCTGCGGCAGCGGCGTGGGCGCCTGCATCGCCGCCAATAAAGTTCCCGGCATCCGGGCCGGCATCAGTCACGATACTTATTCCGCGCACCAGGGCGTTGAGCATGACGATATGAACGTCCTCTGCCTGGGAGCGCGCATTCTCGGCGAAGCGCTTGCTGAGGAAGTCGTCGGCGCTTTCCTGGAAGCCCGGTTTTCCGGCGAAGAACGTCACGCCCGCCGACTGCAAAAAATACGCGATATCGAGGCCGGCAACCGGTAGCCACCGGCGGCCTGATTCGGGAAGGTCAAAATGATTGATTCTCCGGACGTAAAGACTGCTCTGGATGACCTGCGCCAGCGGGACGTGGTGACGCGGATATGGCGGAAGGATCACACCGTCTGGAAACCGGAACCGCGGGAAATTACCAATCGCCTCGGCTGGCTGAACGTTACCGATTTTATGCGTGAGCAAATAACGGCGCTTACCTCTTTTGCCGGTGAAATAAAGGATGCCGGATTTCGCAGCGTGGTGCTGCTGGGGATGGGTGGCGCCAGCCTGGGGACGGAGGTGCTGCGCCTTACCCTGGGCACTGCAGAAGGTTATCCCCGCCTCACGGTGCTTGACTCCACGGTGCCGGCCTGGGTGCAGTCGGTAACCGATGCCATAGACCCCGCACACACCCTTTTTATAGTTTCTTCCAAGTCCGGCGGCACCATGGAGACCACCTCTTTTTATCGCCATTTCCGAAAGCTGGTGGAAGCGGAGCGGGGCAAAGAGCAGGCCGGACAGAGCTTTATCGCCATCACTGACGAAGGGACGTCGCTGGCCAGACTGGCCGCAGAAGTTGGCTTCCGCCGCGTTTTCATTAATCCGCCTGATGTGGGCGGCCGTTATTCTGTTTTGTCCTATTTCGGTCTGGTGCCCGCGGTATTGATGGGGATTGACATAAAGAAGTTACTCGACCGTACTGATGTTATGCGGCGGGCCTGCGGTGCGGACGTGCCCGCTGCGGATAATTTGGGGGCCTGGCTGGGGGCGGGCATGGCCGCCCTGGCCCGGAAAGGTAAAGACAAGCTAACCCTGGTTACCTCGCCGGGCCTTACCGGCTTTGGCCTCTGGGTGGAACAGCTTATCGCGGAAAGCCTGGGAAAAGAGGGCAAGGGCATCATTCCGGTTATGGGCGAACCTCTTGCGGATGGAGAGAGTTACGGGGGTGACCGGCTCTTTGTATATCTTCGCCTGAAAGGTGACGATAACTCGATTACTGATGCTGCGGTGGAGAGACTGAAAGCTTCAGGACAAACTGCCCTTACCCTGGAGATGGCGGATTGCTATGACCTGGGAGCGGAGTTTTTCCGCTGGGAGTTTGCCATCGCCGTGGCGGGCGCGGTACTGGGCATCCATCCCTTTGACCAGCCTGACGTGCAGTCCGCCAAGGATGCCACCGGACGTGTCCTCCAGGAATATCGCGCTGATGGCCGTCTCCCGGAAGTTAAAGCGGACGGCTCGGTGAAGGATTTACTGGCCAGCGCCGGCAAAGGTAATTACCTGGCGGTGATGGCCTATCTTCTCCAGACTCCGGATACTGACCGGGCGCTGTTGGAGTTCTGCGGCAAAGTTCTGCCGCAATACCGCATCGCCGTGACCACCGGTTACGGGCCCAGATATCTCCATTCCACCGGGCAATTGCACAAGGGCGGCCCTGCCACCGGCCTTTTCCTTCAGATAACCGCGGATCACGGTCGGGATATCCCGGTCCCCGGCGAATTTTTTACTTTCGGTGTGCTGGCGGACGCGCAGGCCCTGGGTGACCTCCGGACCTTGCAGTCTTTGGGAAGACGTGTGGTGCGGGTACACCTGAAATCGGGTGACGGTAACTCTCTGGCGGCGGCGCTGTCCGGAGAACTCTGATTCAGCGGAGGTAGATGGTAATGGAACTGGGTATGATTGGCCTGGGCAAGATGGGCGGCAGCATGGCGCGGCGCCTGCTTGGCGGCGGGCACCGGGTGATCGTCTATGACCCTTCTACCACTGCCGTGGCGGCGGTGGTGGAGCACGGGGCGGAAGGCGTATCCTCCCTCGATGAAATGGTGTCCCGGCTCTCTCCTCCCCGCGCTGTCTGGCTTATGGTGCCTGCCGGGAGACCGACCGAAAATACCATCGATTTACTGGCCGGGCTGCTGGCCATCGATGATACCATCATTGATGGCGGTAACTCTAATTATAAAGACAGTATGCGCCGGGCCGCTTGGCTGACGGAAAAAGGGATATTTTTTCTGGACGTAGGCACCAGTGGCGGCGTCTGGGGACTGAAAGAAGGTTACAGCCTTATGGTCGGCGGCGAGCCGGAAGCGTACCATCGGCTGGAGCCGGCTCTGCAGACCCTGGCACCTTCTCCGGATACCGGTTATGGCTACATCGGTCCCGCCGGTTCCGGACATTTCGTCAAGATGGTGCATAACGGCATCGAATACGGTATGATGCAGTCCTTTGCCGAAGGCTTTGAACTGATGCGTGCCAGGCAGGACTTTGCTATTGACCTGGCTCGCACCGCCGAGATATGGCGTTACGGCAGTGTCGTGCGCTCCTGGCTGCTTGACCTTATTGCCGCCGCTCTCCGGGAAGACCCGCACCTGGACAATCTCCAGGCTTACGTCGAAGATTCCGGGGAAGGACGCTGGACGGTGCAGGAGTCTGTCGAGCTCGGCGTACCGCTGCCGGTAATTACCCAGGCTTTGCAGGCGCGTTTTCGCTCCCGTCAGGAGCAGCCCTTCGGGGTCAAGCTTCTGGCCGCTATGCGCCGTCAGTTCGGCGGGCACTCCGTAAAAAAAGCCGGTGAATAACGTTACCTGTTTTGGGCTTCGCGGGCCAGGGCGAGCAGGCGCCGGTAACTCTCCCCCGGCTCCGGCTGCAGGAAAACGGCGCTGCCCACGTAGATAACGCTGGCTCCGGACCCGGCCACCCCGGCGATGTTGCTTTCCTTTATCCCCCCGTCGATGCCTATCTCCATGTCCGGTCGCTTCCGGTGCAGCTCCGCCACTTTGTCCACTACTTCCGGGATGAACTTGCTGCCGTAGAACCCCGGGTTTACTGACAGGAAAAGAACGCTGTCCAGATCATTGACCAGAGGGACAAGTGAGGAGACGGCGGTTTCCGGGTTAACCGCCAGTCCCGCTTCCATCCCGCTGGCCTTGACAGCTTGAATGACCTCTCGTGGGGCATCGCTGGCTTCAAAATGGAAAATGGCTCTACGTGCTCCCGCCCTGCGGAACCCCGCCAGGTACTCCTCCGGACGCTGTACCATCAGGTGTACTTCCCAGCTTAAGCCGGTCGCCAGCTTTTCCATGTCTTCCCAGGAAATACTGCGGGACGGCACGAATCGTCCGTCCATGACGTCCACCTGCACGTAATCGGTAAACGTCTCCGCCAGCCGTATCATCGTCCGGAGCTCTTCGGGATCCTCGGTAAGGATGGCGGGCACTACCCGGACCGGTCTTCTCATGACAGCTCCCTGAGCAGTACTCTCGCCGGCGCTCCGTCACCGTCTTTGAGCTTCAACGGCAGGCAGAGCAGCTCGTAGTCGCCGGCCGGCACTCCGCTGAGGTCCAGCCCCTCCACGATGACAGTTCCCGCCTCCAGCAGCCGGTGGTGGGTGGGCCGCCCCTCTTTCTTGTATTCCTCTAGGGAAAGGTAGTCAATACCGATAAGCCGCACTCCGCTCTCCACCAGGTAGCTGGCGGCATCCGCGGTCAGCGGAGTGTATCCGGTATCCAGTTCCTTTTGCTTCAGCAGGGCGGAATTCCTGGTCCCCAGCAGCAGGCGGGTGACTCCCTTCAGGTCCAGCCCCTCCAGTAGTGGCCGGTCGATGTGCCTGGCTTCCGGAAACTGAAATAGACGCGCTCTGCCCAGCAGGATGTCTGGGCTGATGCGGTCCACTCCCGGAGCGCCCTCTATGAAATGCCTCGGTGCGTCAACGTGCGTGGCCGTGTGCGTGCCGATATGAAGCAGAGAAATATTGCTGGAAGCGCCGCCGGCAATTGACTTGGCAACGTCCACCTTTAGCGGTGGATTGCCCGGCCATACCAGCATATCGGGCTGGATGGTGAGGCTGACGTCATAAACCTTTGGTGTTTCTCTCATGAGGTTGCGGCGTTACTCGCTCTGCGCTCATTCTAGGCGTGTATAATCTCCGTGTCAAGGACGCCGTTCGGAAAAATTGAGGGGCCGCTTTTGCAGCGACCCCTCTCTGGTCTGGTTTCGCTCTTTCCCGACTCACTCTCGGTTATCACTACCGAACCGGGTTTCTCTCTCTGGAGACCAACCCCTCACTCAGTCTCGAGTCAGGTCCGAGTTTCCGCTGCCCTGCTCTCCGGCAGGGCCCCCGCTGTCCACTTGCCATACTCCGTAGAGTTCATGAAGCCTCATAGCTCACCTCCTCTAATCAGATTCGGTACCAGGGCTTCTTATAATATTTAACCACGGCACGCACCGTCTGTCAAGACGGTACTCTGTTTTCGGCGGTAAAAGTTTTCCCTGTCACTCCCGGAGCCGTATGCCGCCGTCTTCTTGGTTTACCGGTTGTTGCACCCGGTGATATTCCCGGCTTGCCCGCTCCCGCGCTATTGGCGGCGGCCCTATCGTCCGGCCAAACGCCCGGACTAATGTTTCACCCGGCTTCGGTACCATTTGGGGATACCACGGGCTTCTCGTTTCGGGTATCATACCTGTATCGGTACTTAAGGGGTGGTAAACCTCTAATAACTGGTGAGGTGAAAAATGAAAGTAATCGTTATTGGATGCGGACAGTGCGGCAGCCGTATTGCCGATGAGTTCGCCCGCCTGGGGAAAAAGGCCAGCCGGGAGCGGGGTATCGAGATAGTTACCGGTGCCTTTGCCGTCAATACGGACGCGGCCGACCTGAACGGGCTCTCCGTGATAAAACGGGACTACCAGCACCGCATACTTATCGGCGGCCGGAAGACCAGCGGCCACGGCGTGGGCAAAATAAACGAAGATGCCGCTGAAATCGCTCGTATGGATGCGGATAAAGTTATCGATGCGGTGAAAACAACCCGGCACTTATATGAATCAGACGCCATCCTTCTGGTGGCCAGCACCGCCGGCGGGACCGGTTCCGGGTCCATATCCGTGCTCTCGCAGGTGATAAAGCAGCGTTACCGGGATAAGAACGTTTACGCCATGCTGGTGCTCCCCTTTGAACACGAAGAACACACCGAGCACCGTACCGTGTACAACACGGCTACCTGTCTGAAATCGGTCGGCCAGATTGCTGACGCTACCATTCTTATCGATAACCAGAGGTTCATCAAAAAAGACGCTTCCCTCCAGAATAATATGGCCCGGATAAACGAACTCATCGTGGCCCCGTTCTATGACTTGCTCTGCGTGGGAGAGGAGAAAAAGGTCAGAAACATCGGTGCCCGGCTGCTTGACGCCGGCGATATCATGCAGACGCTTTCCGGCTGGACCATAATCGGTTACGGGGAGTCCTCCCTGCCTTTCTTTCAGCTTCCTTTCGGCTGGAAACGCAGCTTCAACCGGAAGAGCACCGAGACCCATAAGGGGATCCAGGCGATGGACTGCGCGGTGAGCGAACTGTCGCTCGAATGCGACCCGAAAGACTCCAGCCGGGCGCTGTACCTGCTCTCAGCGCCCACGCGGGAAATGAATATGGACCTGGTGAAAGAACTGGGCGATTACCTGAAAGACGTTGCCTCGGAAGCTATCATCAGGTACGGTGATTATCCGCGGAAAAGAGGCGCCCTGACCATTACCGTAATTCTTTCCGGCCTCAAGCGGGTGCCCAGGGTGAAACAGGTTTATGACCTCTTTCCGGAGGCTCTGGAAAAAGAGAAAAGAATCATACGGGACATCGAAACCGGAGTCGCGGAGCTGGAGGACGCTTCCCTCTCGGTGCCTTCGCTCCTGTCCGCGTGGTAAGCGTCATTCTATCTCAACGGTAAATACTCTTTCCTCGCGTACCTGCACTTCATCGAGGGTGCGCCGGACCAGCGCCAGCGTCACGCTGGCGCTGCCCGTTTTCAGCGCCCGGAACCTGAGTTGCTGTTCCAGGTAAACTTCCTTTCCCTGTTCTTTGGCCTCTTCATTGCTGCCGAAGATATGAGTTACCAGTTCCAGCTTATCTTCATCATAGGTCTCCCGCCACATGAAAACTGAGTCCATGTTACTGGGCACGCCGATGATGAACTCGTCTTCAACCCTGACGCTGATAGTCTCTTCCGGGTTCCGGTAGTAAACCGACTCTTTGTCACATCCGCCTGAAATGAAAGCCGTCAGCAGGAAAAATGTCAACAATGCCAGTCGTCTTTTCATTCCGGTAGTGTTTCCCTCTGCGCAAATGGCCCCTTGGGGGCAGGCTCTCTAGCCGGCTGTCCGGTGGCGTTCCACGAAGCGTGTCATTCGCTCCAGGGCCTCTTCGATGTCGGTCATTGAAGCGGCATAGCAGCAGCGCACGAAGCCCTCGCCCTGCTTGCCGAAAAGGTCTCCCGGCATGACCACCACTTTCTCTTCTAGCAGCAGTTTTTCCATAAAGTCCCCTGAGCTCAGACCGGTAATTTCGACCGAGGGAAAAGCGTAAAAGGCGCCCATCGGCTCGTGACATCGGAGGCCGATGTCGTTCAGACCCTGGACGATTACCTCGCGCCGCCGGCGGTACTCCCCGAGCATCTCTTGGACATCTTTCTCGCCGTTTTCCAGGGCTTCTATGGCGGCCCACTGGGCCATATTTGCCGGACTGAGCATGGTGTTCTGGTGCACCTTGGTAATAGCGCTGATGATATCCTCCGGGCCGGCGGCGTATCCCAGGCGCCAGCCCGTCATGGCATAGGCTTTGGAAAAACCATCGAGCAGGACGGTGCGTTCTTTCATTCCCGGCAGGCTGGAGAAGCAGGTATGCTCCACTCCGTAGGTCAGCCGACTGTATATCTCGTCCGATATCACCAGCAAGTCATGCTTCTCTACCACTCTGGCTATATCAGAAAGTTCCTCGCGGGTCATTTCGGTGCCGGTGGGATTGGCCGGGTACCCGAAGAGGACTGCCTTTGTCCTGGAAGTAATGCCGGCTTCGAGCTGTTCCGCCTCCAGCTTGAAGCCGTTCCCGGCCGTGGTGGGCACTGCCACCGGAACGCCGTGGGCCATGGTGACGCAGGGCGGGTAGCAGATGTAGTAAGGGTCCGGCATGACCACCTCGTCGCCGGGGTCAAGCAGGGTGCGGAAGGCCAGGTCCATGGCCTGGCTGGAACCGACCGTGATGATAATTTCGCTGTCCGGGTCATAGCGGACGCCGTAAAGACTCTCTATGTTCCGGGCTACGGCCCGCTTCAGTTCCGGGAAACCGGCGCTGGGAGTGTATCTGGTATGTCCTTTCTTCATCGCCTCCAGAGCGGCTTCACAGATATGCCAGGGAGTGCTGAAGTCAGGTTCTCCCACCCCCAGCGAGATAATCCGCTCCCCGTCCTCGGGCAGTGAATGGAAAAGGTTGAGAAACTTGCTGAAACCCACGTCGGGCACCCGGTTTACCTGATGGCAGGTGCGTATTCCAGAGGTGTTAATTTCTTTACCTGGCATATCTCTTAATCTTCAACTCCTCACCGTTTTAAACTGCAGACCGCCGTTGCTGTTTGAGACGGAGGCCTCCCGGGAAGTGTCTTTCGGAAAAGGTTGTAACTTTCACCGTCCAGAAGTCCTTACCGGCAGTATATCACTTTTCGCAGTGATTGGCCAAGAATTGCCGTAATCGCTGTGGCTTAAACTCCCGGCTGCTCGCGCCGCGCTCCCGGCTTTTCAGGGGACCGGTCTCAGGTCAGGGACTGGAAAGCCTGGCCGATTGTACTGACCGTCGAATCGATATCCCCTTCGCTGTGGGCGAGTGACACGAATACCGCCTCGAACTGTGACGGCGGCCAGTATACGCCTCCCTCGAGCAGCCGCCAGAAAAACTGGCCGTACTTTGCCGTATCTGAGGCCCCTACGGACTCACGGTTTATCGCCGGGTTGGTGGTAAAGAATACTGTCATCATGGAGCCGACCCGGGAAACATTCACCGTCGCGCCGTTTTCCTCCGCCGCCTTTTTTATGCCCGTCCCCAGTCTGCCGGCGGCGCTTTCCAGCTGCTCGTAAACCCCCGCTTTGCCCAGTTCAGAGATGGTGGCTATTCCCGCCGTCATCGCCAGCGGGTTCCCGGACAGCGTTCCCGCCTGGTAGACGGCACCGGTTGGCGCCATCTTTTCCATGATTTCCCGTTTGCCGCCGTAAGCTCCCACCGGAAGCCCCCCGCCGATAATTTTCCCCAGGCAGGTCAGGTCCGGAGTGACTCCGTAAAGTGCCTGCGCTCCGCCGTAAGCCACCCGGAAACCGGTAATCACCTCGTCAAAGACAAGCAGCGCCCCGGCCCTTTCCGTCAGCTGGCGCAGTCCGGCCAAGAAACCGGGCGCCGGCGGAACTACTCCCATATTGCCCGCCACCGGCTCGACGATAACCGCCGCGATGTTCCCCTCGTTCTGCTTGAACAGCTGCTCCACCGCGTCCAGGTCGTTATAGGGCGCAATCAGGGTATTTTCGGCAAAAGAAGCCGGTACTCCCGGCGACATCGGAATACTCAATGTCGCCATCCCTGAGCCGCTCTTTGCCAGCAAGCCGTCAGAGTGTCCGTGGTAGCCGCCATCGAATTTCATTACCTTGTCCCGGTCGGTAAACGCCCTCGCCAGGCGCAGTGCGCTCATGGAAGCTTCCGTTCCCGAGTTTACGAAACGCACCGTCTCGACCGATGGCATGGCATCGCAGACTAGCCGGGCCAGTTCTGTCTCCAGCTCGGTAGGCGTACCGAAACTGGTGCCCAGCTCCACCGCCCGCCGCAGCGCTTCTGTTACCGCGGGATGGGCGTGCCCCAGAATCAAAGGCCCCCACGAGCAGACAAAATCGGTGTACTCGTTACCATCCGCGTCGTAGAGTTTTGATCCCTTTCCCTTTTCCATGAAAACGGGGGTGCCGCCCACTCCCTTGAAGGCGCGCACCGGGCTGTTGACTCCGCCGGGAAGATACTTCTGCGCTTCTTCGAAAAGTTTCCTCGAACGCTCCTGGTTCATCCGGACCTCCTTACTTTTGCTGTTGCCATCGTCCTATGTCCTTGGCGTGGTAGGTTAGAATTATGTCTGCGCCCGCCCGCTTGATGGCGGTAAGCGCTTCCGTGACCGCTCTCTTTTCATCCAGCCAGCCGCGCCCGGCGGCCGCTTTCACCATGGCGTACTCCCCGCTCACGTTGTAGGCGGCCAGCGGCAGATTGTAGCAATTGCGTATCTGCCTTATCACGTCCAGGTAAGGCAGCGCTGGCTTCACCATAATCATATCCGCGCCTTCGGCGATGTCCTGCTCTGCTTCCCGCAGCGCTTCCCGGACGTTGGGCGGGTCCATCTGGTAGGCGCGCCGGTCCCCGAACTGCGGGGTGGAGTCCGCCGCCTCCCGGAAAGGCCCGTAAAACGCCGAGGCGTACTTGGCGGTGTAGGCGAGTATGGGGATATGCTGAAACCCGCCACCGTCCAGGGCTTCCCGGACCGCTTTTACCCGCCCATCCATCATGTCCGAGGGAGCGACGATGTCTGCGCCGGCTTCGGCGTGCGAGAGTGCCATCTTCGTTAGTAGCGCCAGCGTACGGTCGTTGTCCACCTGCCCGTCGACGATTATGCCGCAGTGTCCGTGGTTGGTGTATTCGCAGAGGCAGACATCGGTTATCACCAGCAGTTCTGGCGCTGTCTTCTTGATAACCCGTATCGCCTGCTGGACCACCCCCCCGGCGTGCAGCCCGGAAGAACCCGTCTCGTCTTTGTCTTCCGGTATGCCGAAGAGCGTTACCGCCGGGATGCCCAGCCCGGCAATCTCCTCTATCTCCTCTGCCAGCCGGTCCGGCGAGAACCGGGAGACTCCCGGCATCGAGTTTATTTCCTCTTTTATCCCCTTACCTTCGATAACGAACATCGGGTATACCAGGTCGCTGACATCTACCTGCGTCTCCCGGACCAGCGTCCGCAGCGCCTCCGTGCGGCGCAGTCTGCGGAGTCGTATCTGAGGAAAACCGGCCATTCAAACCTCCCGGCTGAAATAAGCTTCTATGGCGGCTACCAGACCCGGTATGGTCTGCTCCTCCGCCAGAATATCCGTTTTAAGCCCGGCTCCGGCGGCGGCCGCCGCCGTTTTGGGGCCGATGCAGGCAATTTTATAATTATTCGTTTCCGGAAATCCACCCGGAAACGCCGACAGCAGGTTTTTTACCGTTGACGAACTGGTAAAGGTAATCACGTCAATGTCTCCGGCTATTAGTCTTTCCCTGGCCCCGGCGGTGCTGTCCGTGGCCGGTACCGTCCGGTACGCGGCTACTTCTTTTACCTCCGCCCCCAGCTTTTGCAGTCCGGTTACCAGCTCCTTATCCGCGATGTCCGCTCGCGGTAGCAGGAAACGCTGCCCGCGGATATCCTGGCTTTCCAGACCCCGGATAATCCCGTCGCTGGTGAACGCGTCCGGCATAAAGTCCGGTTTAATTCCCCTCGCTGCCAGCGACTTCGCCGTTGCCGAGCCGATGGCGCCCACCTTTTTCCCGCCCAGGGCGCGGGAATCCAGTTTCCACTCTCCCATCCGCTGAAAAAAGGCTTCCACGCCGTTGACGCTGGTAAACAGCACCCACCGGTAGCTGTCTATATCTTTGATGGCTTCGTCCAGCTCCGCGTTATCGGTTAAAGGCTGAATATCAATGGCAGGCAGTTCTATCGGCCGGGCGCCGCGCTCGGTGAGAAGCTGGCTCAGCGCGCTGGCCTGCTGCCGTGACCTGGTCACCAGGACGCGTTTGTTGAAGAGAGGCCGGTTATCGAACCAGGCGAGTTTTTCCCGCAGACTGACCACTTCACCCACCACGATTACCGCCGGCGCGCTTATCTGTTGCTCTGCCACGCGGCTGACGATGTCCGCCAGTGTCCCGACAACGGTAACCTGGGCCGGCCCCGTCCCGTCCTTGATTACCGCCACCGGTGTATCTTTGGTGCGGCCGTTTTCGGCCAGTTTACTTACTATTGCCGGCAGGTTGTTCATTCCCATCAGGAAGACCAGCGTGTCCGTGCCGGTAGCCAGCTTTTCCCATTTTATGCTCGAACTTTCTTTTGCCGGGTCTTCGTGCCCCGTAACCACGGCGAAAGAAGACGCCCGGCCGCGGTGGGTAACCGGGATTCCGGCGTACGCCGGTACCGCCACCGCTGAGGTTATCCCCGGTACCACCTCGTAGCGGATGCCTTTTCCCGCCAGGGTCTCGGCTTCTTCTCCGCCCCTCCCCAGCACGAAGGGGTCGCCTCCCTTGAGACGGACCACGGTTTTCCCCTCTCCGGCTTTATCTGCCAGCAGCTGGTTTATCTCGTCCTGGGTTTTGCTGTGCTGGCTCGCCTTTTTGCCCACGTATATCTTTTCCGCCTCCGCCGGTGACCGCTCGAGCAGCTCTTTGTCCAGCAGGTTATCATAGACCACCACGTCGGCTTTTTCCAGGCACCTGATTCCTTTTTGCGTTATCAGCCCCGGGTCGCCCGGCCCCGCGCCGACCAGATATACTCTACCCGTTTTGACCATCTCTTACCTCGGCGATGAACCCGGATGCTCCCCCGTTCAGCAGCTTTTGTGCCAGCTCCTCTCCGATTTTGGCCGCTTTTGCCGCCTCGCCGGTTATGGAGTCGCTGAGCGTTCTGTTCTGGCGCACGCTGGCTACCATCCCTTTCAGTGTAATCATACCATTATCTACCGTTCCCAGTGCCGCGATGGGCGCCCGGCACCCTCCGCCCAGGGCGTAAAGAAAGGCCCTCTCGGCGGTGACTGCCTGCCAGGTCGGCAGGTGGTTTATGGCGGTCGCTATTTCAGCGCACCTTTCCTCTCCGCGCCGGATTTCTATCCCCAGCGCTCCCTGACCCGCCGAAGGCAAAAAGCTCTCCAGCGGCAGGTACTCCGTTATCTCGTCCTCGCGGCCCAGCCGGTGCAGCGCCGCCGCTGCCAGAACCACGCCGTCGAACTCTCCGTTTTCTGCTTTACGTATGCGGGTATCCACGTTACCCCGGATGCCGGCTGCTTCCAGGTCCGGCCGGATTCGGGCCACCTGGACCGCGCGGCGCAGACTGCCGGTGCCTATCTTCGATTTCGGAGGTATCCGCCCCAGGTTCCCGTGCCTGGATATCAGCACGTCTCTCGGGTCGGCCCGCTCGATGGTGGCTGCCAGGCAAAGCCCCGGAGCTATCTCCGTAGGTACGTCTTTGAGGCTGTGCACCGCCAGGTCAATGGTACCGTTTATCAGGGCCGCTTCCAATTCCTTGACGAATATCCCGGTTGCCCCCATATATTCCAGCTGGGTTTGGGTATCGCGGTCACCCGCCGTCGTGATGGTTCGAATGGTGACTTCCGCATCGGGTCTGACTTCTCTGATTTTACTGGCCACGGCTTCGGCCTGTATCAGGGCCAGCTTGCTGCCCCGTGAACCCACCACCACCTCATTCTTCATCCACGCTTCTCCTCGGGCAGTTGAAACAGCTCTCTCACCACTTCGGCGCTGCCGTTACCATTCGTTTTCAGGTGCCGTACCGGCGCCTGCAGAATCTTGGTAACGATTGACTTGGTCATTGCTTCCAGTGATTCCCGGTCTTCTTCGGAAAGAGAATCTATTTTTTTCAGGGTCTTGTCCAGTTGCGCGCGGCGTATCTCTTCTGCTTTTTGCATCAGGGCGCTTACTACCGGCCTGGCTTCAAGCGTCTGCCACCAGGCATTGAATTCGGCTACTTCGCTCATTATTATCTCTACCGCCTCTTCAATCTCCCCCTCCCTCTGCTGGCGGTTCCGGTCGGAAATATGGGCCAGACCGTCTATGTTATGCAGGTGGACATTGGCTATTTCTCCCACCGCCGGCTCCACGTTGCGGGGTACGGCGATGTCGATGATTACCAGCGGTGAATCGGGACGTTGCTCCATCGCTTCTGACACGTGGCCGAAGTCAACTATCCAGTGCGGCGCGTCGGCGCAGGTCACGATGATATCACAGG
Organism: uncultured Dehalococcoidaceae bacterium; assembly: GCA_964615345.1. Lineage (GTDB taxonomy): Bacteria > Chloroflexota > Dehalococcoidia > Dehalococcoidales > RBG-16-60-22 > JACZSH01. Next base: position 128,773 of record CAZTMR010000001.1, read on the forward strand.
TACGCATTTCTCCGGCCAGGTTTTTCAGGCTGACCGGGGTGCCGCCGAGCATCTCCGTCAGCATTGAGGCCCTCTCCCTCGTCCGGCTGGCGACGAGTATATCGCTGACGCCCCGGTCTCTGGCGGCTTTGGCTACCAGCCTGCCCGCCTCGCCGGCGCCGATGACCAGCATCCGGCACTTTTCCAGGTCGCCGATTACTTTGGTCGCCATATCCACCGCCACCGAGCTTACGGAAAGGGCGTTCTTGCTGATGCCGGTTTCCTCCCGCACCCGCCGGCCGGTCCGGATTGCCCCCTGGAAAAGATTCCGCAGCGGCAGATTGGTCATCTTCGCCTTCTCGGCGCTTTCCAGCGCCTGACCCACCTGCCCCAGTACTTCGTACTCCCCGATAATCATCGAATCGAGCCCGCAGGCAGTCTGGAAGAGATGGGTCACCGCTTCTTTCCCTTTCCGGGAATAGGTGTACCGGCTGAGGTCGTCATTCGCTGCTTCCAGGTAGGCTTTGAAAAAATCGAGGCTCGTCTTCTCGCCGCTGTCCCCGCTGCCTCCCGTGGTATAGACCTCGGTGCGGTTGCAGGTGGACAGTATTACGCCGTGTTCCCGGTAGTCCCGCAGCAGTGATAGCGCGTCACCGAGCTTCCCGGTGCGTATCGCTGCTTTCTCCCGGATAGATACTGGCGCCGTCCGGTGGTTGATACCGGTTAAACTAAGCTGCATCTGGTCTTACCTCACTCTTTATCCGATGATAGACCCAGTCCGGTCAGCAGTGCATTCTTTGCCTGTTCTCTTTTCCCGGTCCGGAGCAGGCCGGTGAGTCTGTCCAGGTCGAGTGCCGCCTGCCATCTGTCATTACTCGTTTTTAGCCCTTCACGCTTTATCCACCGGCGCGTCTCGTCCAGCAGGAGAGCCAGGGCCGCATACTCTTCGCCGAACTCCGCTTCCAGGCGGGTGCGTATTTTCCGGGCCAGGGCCGGGCTCCGGCCCGAAGTGGAGACGGCGATGGTCACGTCTCCGCGCCGCAGTGACGAAGGCACGATGAAGTCGCAGTTCTCCGGGTCATCCACCGCGTTTACCAGCGCTTTGCTCTCTCTGGCTTCTTTTAGCAGCTCCTGGTTGACTTTCGCGTCATCGGTGGCGGCGACGGCGATAAACACGCCCCGCAGGTCGCCCGCCTCGTAATTTCTCCACAGTACCCGTACCTGACCCTTTGCGGCCAGGTCAGAAAGCTCAGGACAGAGCTCCGGGCTGATGACGCTGACGCTGGCGCCGTGCTCCAGCAAAGACCTCACCTTGCGCAGGGCCACCTCTCCCCCGCCGATTACGGCGCACCTTCTGCCGCGCAGCTTCAGAAAAACCGGGTAATAGCTGGCACTCTGCTCGTCCGTTTTCATACCGGGTACTTTATCCTTTTCTTGGTGAACTCTCTGGTGCTGAAAAGTAAAACGTAATCGGACAGGCCGTTCTCCCTGGTGGCCCGGTCGGCTATCTCCCGGCAGGTTTCTCTGGCCTTGCCGTGAATCATGGCGAACAGGTTGTACTCCCAGAACTCGTTGGTAGCTCTCTCGTAGCAGTGGCTGACTTCTCTCAATGATGCCAGATTTTTACCCGCCGCGTCCACTTTGTCCACCGGCACCTTCCAGCAGGCCATGCCGTTGGCGGTGAAGCCGGCCCGGCGGTGGTTCAGGGATGCGCCGTAGCGCCTGACGATGCCCCGCTCCAGCAGTGACCGGCCCAGCGCCAGAAAATCTTCCGTGCTCATGCCGGTCTCTCCGGCCATCTCGTCGAAGGGTGATGGCTTCAGCGGCAGGTCCTGCTGCAGGGCATTGACTGCGGCCTTCTCTTTTTCGGTCAGCTCAATTTTGCTCGCCAGCACCGTGTCTTTCTGCCCGTTACCGGCGGTGGCTGTCTCTCCGTTGCCGCCAACATCGAAACAGGCGTTTATCTTGAATAGCCTCCGCGCCGGCAGGGAGAAGCACCGCTCGGCTCCGAGCGGGCCGGTCAGCCGCTCCAGTTCGGCTTCCATATCGGACTTCGGCGGGACGGCCAGGGTGAACCAGAGATTGAGCCAGTGCTCCCGCTCGTAGCTGTGGCTCACTCCCGGGTGCTCGCCGATTACCCGTGCCGCTTCTTCCAGCCTGTCTCCGCTGAGGCTCATCGCCACCAGCGTTGTCCGGTAGCCCAGCCGCCGCGCCTCCATTACCGTTCCTATCAGGCGTACCATTTCGTTTTTCTTTAGCCGAGCGATGCGCTCGATTACCTCCTCCTCGCCGATATCGAGATGTTCTGCCAGGGAAGCAAACGGCTCTGCGGTCAGCGGAAACCGTGATTGTATTCGATTGAGCAGCTCCCGGTCGGTTCTGTCCAGTTCCATGCTAACGGCTTGCCCCCGCTTCGTTCTTGTGCCATGCTGGCGGCTGGTAGACGCAGTAGGGTTCGGCTGCCAGATAGTCTCCGGTCGCTTCATAGGCGCGCGCCCGGCAACCGCCGCAGATGCGTTTGTATTCACAGGCTCCGCATTTCCCCTTCAGTCCGGAGAGGTCCCGCAGGTCGCGGAAAAGCGGCGAGTTCTCCCACACTTCCCCGAAAGTCGCCTCCCGCAGGTTCCCCGCCTCCACGTCGAAATAGCCGCAGCCGCGTACGCTGCCGCGGTGGTTTATGAAGCAAAAACCCACTCCGGCCAGGCAGCCCCGTGTTATGGAGTGCACCGTACCCTGCCCGTGGCCGGGCGCCGCGCACGCCGCCGGCTTCTTCTCCCCGTTCTGTTTCTGCCGCTGTTTCATGATTCTCAGGTAGTGGGGTGCATCGGTAGGTTTGAAAAACATCCTGCCTTCCAGCTCTTGTTGGCGGTCGTATATCCAGTTCAGCGTGTCTTCGTAGTCCTGCGGGGAAAGCTCCACGGACTCCAGTCCCTTGCCCCGCCCGGTGGGCACCAGCAGGAAGGGGTGAAAGGCCACGGCCCCCTTTTCCAGGGCCAGGGAAAGCAGCTCGTCCAGGTGGCCGACGTTCAGCCTGGTAATGGTGCTGTTAATCTGCACGTCAATTCCCGCCTTCCGGGCGCTGCTGATCCCGGCCATCGCCTGCCGGAAAGCCCCGGACTGACCGCGGAACTCGTCCTGCATCTTTTCCGTGGGGAAGTCCAGACTTACCCCCAGCCGGGCTATGGGCACCTCCTTCATTTCGGCGGCGGTGGCATCGTCTAGCAGCGTGCCGTTGCTGCCCATAACCACTCTCATTCCCCGTGAGGTGGCGTAACGGGCGATTTGCAAGATATCCCGGCGCAGGAGCGGTTCGCCTCCGGTCAGGATGAGTATCGGGTTGCCCACCTCCAGTATTTGGTCGATGACCCGGTAGCACTCTTCCGTGGACAGCTCGCCGCAGTACTGCCCGTAGCTTGCCGAGCCCCGGCAGTGCGCACAGTAGAGGTTGCAACTCCGGGTCAGCTCCCAGGCCACTAGCTGCAGTCGCGGCGCGATGATTCCGTTGCTGGTCTCTTTATCCGTCATCCGGCTATTCCAATCTCTTCGTCGCTTAAATAACACGCCGGGTCCTCCGCCCAGACATCGTTGAAGGCCGCCTCCGCCCGTACCCGCAGATTGCCATTGCAGCAGTCGAGAAACCGGCACCTGGCGCAACGGCCTTTGAGCAGGCCTTTACGGTCTTTCAGTCCGCGCAGCAGCGGTTCCGAGGTATCCACCCAGATATCGCTAAACTTGCGTTGCCGTACGTTGCCCAGGGTATGGTGCCACCAGAACTGGTCCGGGTGAACGTTACCCCGGTCGTCCACGGCGCCTATCTTGACCCCGGAATTGTTGCCCCCGTTTATCCGGATAAGTTCCAGCACTCTGGCGGCGTGTTGCTCGTCTTTCTCTTTCAGCTTGAGGTAAAGGTAGACGCCGTCCACGTGACTGCCCACGGTAAGGATTTCCTTCTGCAGACCGCGCCGGAAAAAGTCCTCGGTTCGCTCGCTGATAAGGTCTACCACCTCCCTGGTCTGGGCGCGGGAAATATCGTCCCGCTGCAGGCTGCTGCCTCTCCCCGAGTAGGCGAGATGGTAGAAACACACCCGGTCGATGCCCTCGTCCTCTACCAGCTGGAAAATGGCCGGTATCTCCCGGTAATTGAAACGGGTGATGGTCAGCCGCAGGGACACCCGCAGCCCCAGCCCGGTACAATGGCGGATGCCTTTCAGGGCGCTTTCGAAAGCACCCTCTTTGCCTCGGAAATGGTCGTTATTGTCTTTGCTCCCGTCCAGGCTTATTCCCACTTCGGCAAAGCCGATGTCCCGGAGCTCCCTGGCGGCCGGCTCTGAAATCAGGGTGCCGTTAGTGGACAGGGCCACCCGCAGTCCTTTCTCCCGGGCGAAGCGTGCCAGATGGAAGAGGTCTTTGCGCATCATCGGCTCTCCGCCGGAAAAAAGGATTACCGGCACGCCGAATTCGGCCAGGTCTTGGATAAAAGCCTTCCCCTCTGCCGTGTCCATTTCTTCGGCGGACTTCCGGTTATCGGCGCTGGCGTAGCAGTGAATGCAGCTCAGGTTGCACTGCCGGGTACAGTTCCAGACCACCACCGGCCGCACTACTTCTTTTTTCTCGTAGCGTAAATGGTCACCCGGACCGGCGGTATCGCACAACAGTCGTGTTATTGATATCATTCCGTATTCCCTCCGGGCTTGGCCGGGACTCCGCTTCGGAACAGCTGGTGCGCTGCTACCAGAGACACCAGCGCCTCGTCCAGCACCTTGGCTACCAGCGGAATCGCCTCCACCACGCGTCCGGTGAAAGCCTCTTTTTTACGCATCAGGTGAGTTGCCGCGTTCAGGACGGGGTCGCGGTGCATGATGAAAGCCTCCACGGAATCGGTCAGCGGCAGCCCCAGCAGAGCCAGCAGCTTCCCCATCTGGCGCCCGGTATCCCGGGCCTGCTGTATGGTCTCCTCTCTCTTCGCCGGTTCGGTCACGTACTTGATAATCAGGTTAAGGATAATCCGCCCCTGATGGGCCAGACTTTCCTGCGCTTCTTCGTTGAGGTGACCGTACCATGACGTGTTGCTGAGCAATCTCCGCGCCAGTTCCCGGTGGGTCGGCACGGTGTCTTTCAGCTCGTAAACCAGGTCCTTGATTCCCAGCATCCTGGAGTGGGAGCTGGAAAATTTTTTCAATTCCGCCCTGGAATAACGGCGGTGACCGCCCGGAGTGATAAAAGCTTTTACTTTGCCCTCGCTGGTCCAGAGACGCAGCGCCGCTTCGCTTACCCCCAGGATATGGCTGGCTTCACTGATGCTGACCAGCGGCTCTTCCGCCAATAATCCGTCTCCTTTGTCATGGTCTCGGGCGGAAATTCACTGCTGGCTACAGGTATGAGGCTGCTTCGCCGCCCGTTTGAAAATTACGGAAATCTCCTAAAATCTATAAAAACCTACAATAGTATAAAACAAACCAGACACGGGTTGCAATGGGCAGAAGTACTTATTTTCGTCAATATTTTTTGTTCCGGCGTAAAAAAGGCTGTTAGGAAAAGTTGAAAAGTGAACTGCTGTAAAATTCAAAAGTGAACTCCTGG
>CAZTMR010000002.1:0-82647 GCA_964615345.1 uncultured Dehalococcoidaceae bacterium
CGATTTACCCGTTTTAGCCTCAGTTTCGGGTAGTCAATGGTAAACTTGGGCTAACAGGACAAGGGATATCAGCAAGAGTGGAGGCAACCTTTTCCGGAAACCCATTCAATATCCTCCTTTACGTACCGAACAGAAAGAAACGGGGCTGATTCTTTTTTTGCTCAGTAAAACTGGAAATATTGACCGGGGCCGGGGTTCAGCCATTAAGCTTGACCAAGAGCACCCGGTACATATCCGGTATCTCCAGTATGCGCTGGTAACATTCCGGGGAAAGCGGCTGGCTCAGGCAGAGGGCAATCATGGCCTTTCCGCCGCGCTTTATCCCCACGCTGACCTGCATCTGGCTGATGTTTATCCCGGCGTCACCGATAATGGTGCCGACGGCGCCGATAATGCCGGGGCGGTCTTTGTGCTCGGTAAACATCATATAGCTGTCCACGGGCTCGATATCCAGCCAGTAGTCATCCACCCGCGTCAGGTAAGTCCTGCCCCGCAACGATGACCCGGACACCAGGGTGTTCCCGGAGGTGGTCTGCACTTCCACGGACAGGGTGCTGGCGTAGTTTTCGCTGACGCTGTCCTTGGTTTCGGTAACGTTCAGGCCGCGGCTGGCGGCGATGATATCGGCGTTTATCACGTTGACCCGCTCGTCGGTGAGCATCTCCAGCAGACCGCTCAGCACGGCTACTTTAACCGGGTCGGTATCTTCGCGGGCGATATTGCCTTGGTAGTTGATACATAGCGCCGCGGGCTGCCCGGTTATCATCTGCACGGCCACCCGGCCGATGGTCCGGCCCACGTCCAGGTAAGGGCCGAGGACGGGCATAACCTCACGGGGAATCATCGGCGCATTTACCGGAGATTTGGGCAGGTCACCTTTCAGGACGGCGACCACCTGCTCGGCGATGTCCCGGCTGGCGCCGATTTCCGCCTCAACGGTAGACGCCGCCAGGTGAGGGGTGGCGACCACTCTTTCGTTTTGCAGGAGCCGGGTGTCCTGCACCGGCTCCTGTTCGAAAACATCGAGAGCGGCGCCGGCCAGACGCCCGCGCTCAAGAGCATCCAGCAGCGCCTTTTCGTCAACGATGCCGCCGCGGGCGCAGTTGACCAGCATGGCGGTGGGTTTAAGCATCCGAAGTTGCCGGGCGCCAATGAGACCGGCGGTGCTGGAGTTGAGCGGCACGTGCACGGTAATAAAGTCAGATGTCCGCAGCAGCGTCTCCAGCTCGACCAGCTTTATGCCCAGTCTTTCCGCCCGCGCTTCCGACACCATGGGGTCAGTGGCGATAACTTCCAGGTGCATTCCCCGCGCCAGCTGAGCGACCTCGGTGCCAACCCGGCCCAGGCCGATAATTCCCAGGGTCTTGTTGCGGATTTCAGAGCCCTTCAGTTTGCGGTCCCACACGCCGGACTGAAGTCGAAAGTTCGCCATCGGGATACGGCGGGCCAGCGCCAGCAGCATGGCCATGGTGTGCTCCGCGGTAGAGACGATGTTCCCTTCCGGGGAGTTGACCACCAGGATACCCCGCCGCGTGGCCGCTTCCACATCGATATTATCGATGCCGACGCCGGCACGGGCGATAACCTGGAGTTTGTCCGCGGCGTTGATGATATCCGCGGTCACTCTGGTCTGACTGCGCACCACGAGCGCATCGTAATCGCCGATGATGGCGGTTATTGCTTCCGGGGCCAGGCCGGTCTTTACGTCCACCTGAGCCTCCCGGCGCAGGATATCAATGCCTTCGTCCGAAATGGAGTCAGTGACCAGAACTTTCATTTTCCATCCGCTTCTTTTTTCCTCTGCGGTACTTCCGGTGGTTAGCCGCCGGTAAACCCGGCCTGCGGGAGGGCCGTTTTCAGCGCCGTCATCACGGCGGCGATATCTGCCTCCTCTACCCAGCCGAGGTGCCCGATGCGGAAGATGCGGCCGTCCAGGCTCTGCTGGCCACCGGCGAGGACAATCCCGTGCTCTTCTCGCATAATCTTGAGCAGCTTCCTGGTGTCCAGCCCGTCCGTGGCATTGATGGCGGTAACCGTGTTCGAAGCGTATCTTTCATCGGCGAAAAGGGACAGGCCGAGAGATTTAGCGCCTTCACGGGCGGCCCGGCTCACCCGGGCGTGGCGGGCAGTGATGCGGTCCGGGCCTTCCTGCAGCATCATCTGCAGGGAAACTTGCAGGGCGAAGACGATGGAGACGGCGGGTGTCCAGGGGTTCTGCCCTTTCTCCAGATAGCTCTGCGCGGCTTTAAAGTCCCAGTAGAAGCGGGGCATTTGCGCCTCCGCATAGGCCTGCCAGGCTTTTTCACTGACGCTGACCATAGCCATACCGGGAGGCACCATCCAGCCTTTCTGCGAACCGGTCACGGTGACGTCACACTGCCACCTGTCCACGGGCAGTGCAATGGAACCCAGGCTGCTGATGGCATCCACGAGGAGCAGCTTATCAAACTCCTTCACGGCGGTGCTGAGTGCTGCCAGGTCATTGGTGACGCCGGTGGAGGTCTCGTTGTGGGTGACCAGCACCGCTTTTATCTGCGGGTCGGCTTTCAGCTCCCGGCGCACCGCTTCCGGGTCTGCCGCCGTGCCCCATTCGAAGCTGAGGGGGACCACTTCAGCGCCGAAGCGGCGGGCGATGGTGCCGAAACGCTCCCCGAAGACCCCGATGGTAACCGAGAGCACTTTGTCTCCCGGGGAGAGGGTATTGACCACCGCCGCTTCCAGGCCGCCGGTGCCGGAGGCGGTGAGCAGAAAAACGTCTCCTTCCGTCTGAAAGAGGCGTTTCAGGTTATCCGTAACCTCCGCGATGATGCCGGCGTATTCCGGGCCGCGGTGATTTATCATCTTTTTCGCCATCGCCTGGAGGACTTCCTCCGGGCAGGGGGTTGGTCCGGGAATGCGTAAACCTTCCATTTCTCTCCTCACTCTCCGTTATTAAATATAACAGGCCTGCCTGCGGGCCTGCATCCTCTAATTTTATCAGTATTGAACGCTCCAGCCAAGTGGCGTTTGCCTACTTTTTAATCAGGACTAACCAGTTTCACAAAACGCCTCTTGCCCACCTTGATGATGCTGCCTATCTTGATAGTCCCGTGTTCCTCATCAGTCTCATAAAGTGTCTTTTTATCTATACGAACAGACTCTTGTTTTATAAGACGCCTAGCATCACTACGACTTTTAGCTAAGCCTATCTCACATAACAGCAGAGGAACTGACACATACCACTCCTCAGTCTCAGGCTTGCCGACCTCTCTACTGCTACTCACAAATCCCTTCTCTTTAAATAAGCAAGCTTTTATTTTTTGTAGTAATTCTGGGGTCATCTTTACCTGTCGTATTTCTTCCGGCACTTCCTTATTCTGTACCACCCGGACGAAGTGCGCTTCCGCCCCGGCGGCAGCCCCGGCGTCATAGAGCTGGGTGACCAGCTCTTTCCCCAGGCGCTTTTTCAGCTCCATGGGGTGGGCGCTGCCATCGGCCAGTTCCCGCTCGAACGCCTTCAGTTCCTCGTCCGGGACGTCCGTTACCAGTTCGAAGTAGTGCAGGATGAGGTCATCCCGGATGGACATCGCCTTGCCGAAGATGTCCTCGGGAGCCTCGGCGACGCCGATGTAGTTGCCCAGGCTTTTGCTCATCTTCTGACTGCCGTCGGTGCCCACCAGCAGGGGAGTCATAAAGCACTGCTGGGGACGCTGGCCGACCATCGACTGGAGCTCCCTGCCGACCAGAAAATTGAATTTCTGGTCGGTGCCGCCGAACTCGACATCGGCTTCTATCACCACCGAATCATAACCTTGAAGGAGGGGATAAAGCAGCTCGCTGACGGCGATGGGTCTTCCTTCGGTGTAACGCTTGTTAAAATCGTCGCGCGCCAGCAACTGGGCGACGGTAAACCGGTGGGTAAGCTGGATGACATCGGTAAGGGTAAACCTGCCGAACCACTCGCTCTGCCATCTCACCTCGGTCTTGTCCCGGTCCACCACTTTGAAGAACTGCTTCATGTAGGTCTCGGCGTTGGCCCTGACCTGCTCGGCGGAAAGCATCGGACGGGTGAGGGAGACCCCGCTGGGGTCTCCAATCCGGGCCGTCCAGTCGCCAACGATGAGCACCACCTGGTGACCCAGCTCCTGGAACTGGCGCAGCTTGCGCAGGGCTACCATATGCCCCAGGTGAATGTCCGGAAAGCTGGGGTCAAAACCTTCTTTCAACCGGAGCTTTTTCCCGGAACGGAGCAGGTCAATCATTTCCTCTTCAAGAATGACTTCGGCCACGCCCCGTTTCAGCAGGCGGTGGTAATCCCGGTCAGTGTAAGGTTTTTCGGTCTTGCTCATGTCTGATTTACTCCTCCGGAATCCAGAATCGCTTTTCCTTTTTTCACGTCCGCGGCAATCTGCTCTTTCAGTGCCTCCGGTGAAGCGAACCGCTCCTCGCCGCGGAGCCTCTCCACGATATCGATTTTCAACCGGCGCCCGTAGAGGTCGCCATGGTAGTCAAGGATATAGACTTCCACGCGGCGTTCGGCGTCCCCGAAGGTAGGGTTACGGCCGATATTGGTCATGGAATGATGGGGGCGGTCATCAAGATAAGCCCGGGTGGCGTAAACGCCGTCCGGGGGGACGGCGAGTTCCGGGTTAATCCTCAGGTTGGCGGTGGGGACACCCATCCCGGCACCGCGTCCCGCGCCGCTGATTACCGTGCCCCGCAGGCTGAAGTCCCGGCCCAACATCCAGCTTACCCTGGACATATCACCCACGGCCAGGGCCTTCCGGACGGCAGTGCTGCTGACCACTTCCTCACCCAGCCTGACCGGCGGCACCACGTCCACGCTGAAACCCAACTCTTCACCCAACGAACGCAGCGCATCCGTATTACCTTCCCGCCCCCGCCCGAGGGCAAAATCAGCCCCGATGACCAAGCCGCGCATACGCAGGGCTTTTCTCAGCAGCTCCACGAAGCGACGGGCGCCGAGCGCCGCCCATTTCCGGTCAAAGGAGAGCGGCGCCACCAGCGCCATCCCTTCTTCTTTCAGAAGGCGGCTTCTTTCTTCGAGGTCAGTGAGCAGGGGGATTCTGGTCTGCGGGGAAAGTACTTCCTGAGGGTGGTGACGGAAGGTAACCACGCCGGGGAGCAGTTTACGCTTTCCGGCGATTTCAACCAGCCGTGAAACCAGATATCTATGGCCGAGATGGACTCCATCAAAGACGCCTACCGTAAGCAGGGTGTCCTCGTCCGGGGCAAGCCCGGCTAACTCATCCTCCACCGATATAGCCTCTCCCCGGCAAGGTTTTTGCATAGATGACAGCGAGCGGCGGAATGAGGAGATTATTACCGTATCTATTCAGCATCCGGGGCATTACAATAGTAGCACAAGGCTCTCCGAGCGTCAACCGGAACGGCGGAGCCGGAGAAGCCGGGACCGGCTAGTCCAGCCGGTGCAGCACCAGGCCGGAAGGCAGCTTGGGGTAAAAGTAGGTGGACTTGCGGGGCATCCGCTCGCCGGCATCAGCCACCGCCTTAATCACCTCCGCCCGGACCGGGCTGAGCAGGACGGCCAGCTGGTATTCCCCTTCCCGAACGGCATCGATGGCTTCCTGACGCTCATAGCGATAGGCTACGGATGTTTCTCCCGTGTCCTGACCCAGGCCCAGAATTCCTCCCAGGATGACGTGATCGACGATGCTGACGTCCAGGCGGCGGTAGAGCTCGGAGTGGAACTGCGGCATGAGGGGGTCAGTCAGGTCAAAGCCGCGCAGTTCCAGGAGGAAGATATTTTTCCCGGAAAGGCCGTAGATGGCCAGCCGCACGGAATCAGTTTTCCCGCTCAGAAAATCATCGAGGCGCGTCCAGGTGCCGTAAGCGGGCAGGGAGAGCTCCTTGATTTCAAAGAAGGGCTGCAGCCGGGACAGGAGCCCGTCCCGGAATGCCCGGGGGACGCCGCGGACCAGCCGGTGCGGCGGCAGGATAACCAGGCCGGGGTCAGCGAAATCCACCAGCGTCATCATAACAAAGTTAAACCCTTCTTCACCGGAAAAGGAGTTCAGCCGGGCGCGGCGCTCCTGCCGGTAAGCGAGCGCACTCTCATACCGGTGGTGCCCGTCCGCGATGTACAACGGCTGGCCTTGCAGGCCGCGGGACAGCCGTTCGATTGTCCCGGTGTCTGTAATCGCCCATACCCGGTGCGTTTCTCCGTCAGGAGCGGTGAAGTCAATGACCGGCTCGTCCTGTTCCCGGGCAGGCAGCAGCGGGGCGATTTCCTGCTCCGGTTCCCGGTACATCGCCAGAATCGGGCTGGTGTTGGCCCCAAGCGCCCAGAGGAGGCTCAAGCGGTCGCCCCGCGGCGCGGCCATGGTGCCTTCATGGGGACGGACCACATTGCGCTCCCATTCTTCCAGGCGGACGCGGACGGTGATGCCGCGCCTCCGGCACCGCTGCCCCTGATGGCTAAAATACTGGTCATAAAGGTAGACGGCGGGCGCATCATCAACCTTGAGAACGCCCTGCGCCAGCCACTGCTGGAAGTTAGCCGCGGCCCGGGTATAGCGGTTATCCCCGGGGGTGTCCTGGGGGAGTTCCCGGTTGTACTCCACGTGGACGAAATTATACGGACTGCGGTGATAGAGTTCTCCCTGTGTCTGGGGGGAGATAATATCGTACGGGGGGCAAACGACCGAGGCCAGATCGCCTACCAGAGAGGGGTTATAGCGCACACCCGCGAAGGGGCGGATATCTGCCATATCAAACTTCCACCTGAAAATAGCGCTCGAGGAACGCTTCCAGTTTAGCTTAAACCGCGGCAGCCGCGCAAGAGGCTGGCGGAAGACAGTCTTTCCGTGTTAGAATGAAGCCGATACCGTGATTATCAGGAAACTTGCCGTCGGCCCGCTGTTTTCCAACTGCTATATCGTCGGTTCCGAAACCACCGGCGAAGGCATGGTAATCGACCCCGCGGATGAGGCAGAGAACATCCTGAAAGCCGTCCGGGAGGCAGGCCTTGAGATAAAGGTCATCCTGCTCACCCACGGACACCCGGACCACGTGGGCGCCGTGAAACCGGTCAAAGACGCCACCGGCGCCGAGGTGGCCGTCCACGCCGATGACGCGCCGTGGCTCACCCAGCAGCCGCTGAGTCTGGTCTTTGGCCCAGCTTACCCCACCCCGGACCCTCCCGACCACCTCCTCCACGAAGGGGATGTCATCAGCGCCGGGGAGCTGCGTTTTAAGGTTATCCACACCCCGGGGCACACCCCGGGGGGCATTTGCCTGCTGGGGGAGGGCGTGCTCTTCAGCGGAGACACCCTCTTTAACACCGGGATAGGACGCTATGACCTGCCCGGTGGGGACTACGACCGGTTAATGGAGACCCTGCGGACCAAGGTTATGCCGCTTCCGGACGAGACCCTTGTTTATCCCGGGCACGGCCCGGAGACCACCATCGGCGCGGAACGCCGGGGAAACCCCTTTCTATCTGCCTGAAAACCGCAGCGGAGGCTTAAAGCCTCCGCTGCTATTTGCGCTATCCGTCCGGTGCCGGCTCAGAGGGTAATCAGCATCACGAAGACCGGGCCGAAAATCACGGCCACCTTACCCACCAGCTTTATCAGGATATTGAGAGAAGGCCCCGCCGTGTCCTTGAACGGGTCACCCACCGTATCGCCGATAACGGCCGCCTTGTGGGCGTCGCTGCCTTTGCCGCCCAGGTTTCCCGCCTCGATGTATTTCTTGGCGTTATCCCAGGCACCTCCGGCATTGGCCATCATTACCGCCAGAAGGAAGCCGGTAAGCAACGCCCCGACCAGCAGCCCGGCGACCGATTCCGGCCCCAGGGTAAAGCCGAGCACCAGGGGCACCACCAGCACCAGGATTCCGGGCAGCAGCATCGCTTTCAGCGCCTGCTTGGTGGCGATATCGACACATCTCACGTAATCGGGTTTGGCGGTGCCTTCCATCAGGCCTTTTATCTCGCGGAACTGCCGCCTGACCTCGTTGACAATGGCGAAGCCGCCTTCACCGACGCCTTTCATCGCCAGGGCGCTGAAAACGAAGGTGAGCATGCCGCCGATAAGCACGCCGGTGATGACGCCGACGTTGGTCAGGCTGGCGATTTCAATATTGGCCACCGCAAAATAGGTGGCCAGCCAGGCCAGTGACGCCAGCGCCGCCGAAGCGATGGCGAAACCCTTGCCCAGGGCGGCGGTGGTATTGCCCACCGAATCGAGGGCCTCACAGCGTTCCCGGACTTCTTTGCCCAGGCCGGCCATCTCGGCGATACCGGCAGAGTTGTCCGCAATGGGTCCGTAGCAGTCCATGGAGAGCAGCATCCCCAGGTTAATCAGCATTCCCATCGAAGCGATGGCGATGCCGAGCAGGTCACCGAAAAGGAAGGCGAGCACGGTGGCGACCGCCACCAGGATAACCGGGATCACGGTGCTCATCAGGCCGGTGGCCACTCCCTCAATGATGGTCACCGCCGCCCCACTCTCCGCCGCCCGGGCCAGTTTTCTGGCCGGACTGTACTCCGCAGAGGTAAAGTACTCGGTGGAGACGGCAATCAGGAAGCCGGCACCCAGACCGGACAACAGCGCCCAGAAAAGACTCAGGTCACCCACGTAAGTCCGGATGATGAAGAAACTGGCGATGACCATAAGAATATTGCTGACATAGACGCCCCGGTTCATGGCGCCGTGCGCCCGGGCTACCTGCTTGTCAAAATTGGCTTCCACCTCTTTGGGCCGGACAGAGAGGGCGCCGATAATGGAGACGATGATACCGGCCCCGGCGAGGAGCAGCGGCAGCATCAGGCCCTTGGCCGCGCCGAGGACGATGATACCCAGCACCATGGAGGCGGCGATGGCGGAGACGTAGGACTCGTAAAGGTCCGAGCCCATACCGGCAACGTCACCGACGTTATCGCCGACGTTATCGGCGATTACCGCCGGGTTGCGCGGGTCATCTTCCGGGATTCCCTGCTCCACTTTCCCCACCAGGTCAGCCCCCACGTCAGCGGACTTGGTGAAGATACCGCCGCCGGCCCGGAGGAAGAGGGCGACCGAGGACGCGCCGAAGGCGAAGCCGAGCCAGACGTGACTGTCATTCCAGATAAAAGCAACGATGGAGAGGCCGAGCAGGCCCAGGCCGACCACGGAAAAGCCCATCACCGCGCCGCTGGAAAAAGCAATCTTCAGTGCTTTTGCCCAGCTGCCCATGGCAGCATTGGCGGTGCGGGTATTGGCCAGAGTGGCGATATTCATCCCCAGCCAGCCGGCCAGCGCCGAGGTGATGGTGCCGGCGAGATAGGCGACGGCCACCAGCGGCTGCGGCTCGATAAAGATGGCCAGGATAATAAAGACCACCACGGTAAAAACCAGCAGAGAGATAAACTCACGGCGCAAAAAAGCCATCGCACCCTGCCGGATGGCTCTGGATATCTCCTGCATTTTCTCGTTGCCCGGCTTTTCCCGTATAACATAGAACGCCAGGTAGCCCACGAAACCCAGACCCAGCAGTCCGGCCAGCAGGACGAGAACTTTCAGAACCCATGCTTCCATAAACTAACCTCCAGTATTACTCGTGTTTTATAGTAAAAGGAAAGGCTGGTTACACAAACCACCTTCCCTGTATGTTTCAACGCCGAAAGAGCGCCCTGCCGGGCAATTCATTTTAGCCTATCCGCCCGTGGAGGTCAAACTAGGTTAAACCCTTATTTTCGAGCTTGTCCAGCCGGTTCTCCAGTTCTTTCTGCCGGATGGCCAGGGTGAGGTCACTGCGGGTCCTCTCCAGGACACCGCGCACCATATCCGTGGTGCGCCGGAGACCGCCGGTGATGGCGTCCGGAAAGTCCATGGTCACCAGGGCGCCGTAAACATCGTCCATGGCGGCCAGAATCTCCTCGCCGCGGGAAAGGTCACCGCTTCTCATACTGTCCAGCAGGTAGCGGCGCAGTTCCCCGGCGGCTTCGCCCATACCGTTGAGATAAGCGGCGGCCTGTATTTCCAGGTCATCCGGGCCGGGGAGCTTTTCCCCGGTGACCAGGGCCAGGACGATGCACCCTTCGGCAAACTCTTTCTGGGCATCGCGGACGTAGCCGGTATGCACCAGCTCGTTATAGGTGCCGGCAGACTGACCCGCTTCGTTCAGCGAGTCCCGGGCCGATTTCAATAAATCGACCGCCTGGCCGAACTCCTGCCGGTGCACGGCGCGGATTGCCTGGCTGCAGCAGCGGATGGTCTCCCGGCAAAGTGGGAGCACCTTTTCCCGGGCGGCGTCTTTTCGGGTAAAGTCCTGCCTGATTCGCTCGATAATGCTATCCAGATTTCCGGTCATCAGTTTCCTCGATTCCGGCGACGAGCTGCCTGACGGTTTCGGTCACGTTTTCCGCGCCCAGGGCCGCGCCGATGACGGCCGCGGCGTCCGCGCCGGCCGCCATTACCTCCCCGATATTGTCTTTATCTATGCCACCGATGCCGACCAGCGGCACGCTTACCGCCGCTTTTATTTCACGCAGCCTCTCCGGGCCAACCACCTCCGCCGCTGGCTTGGTGGAGGTCCGGCACATCGCCCCCACGCCGAGGTAATCAACCCCCGCCGCCTGAGCGGCAAGGGCTCTGTCTACGGTACGCGCCGAACCACCCAGGAGTTTATCCGGCGGCAGCAGCCGGCGCGCCGCTTCCACGGGCAAGTCTTCCTGTCCCAGGTGCAGGCCATCAGCGTCCACCGCCAGGGCTACGTCCAGGTAATCATTGACAATGAAAAGGGCGCCGTGTTCCGCGCAGAGGTCTTTTAGCTGGCTGGCAACAGCCAGCAGCTCTTTTTTGCCGAGCTGTTTGTCACGCAGCTGGATTGTCTTCGCCCCACCCGCGAGCGCTTCACCGGCCACTTCCCGGTGGCTCCGCCCGCGCAGGGCGGAGGTATCAATAATCACGTACAGGCCGCGCAGGCGTTCCAGTTTTTCCCGGCGCAACAACCGCATAAGCAGCCTCTGCTCAATTTCATAAAGGGAAAACCGGCCGTGCCGGAACTTTTCCGTATCCAGGGGCGCGCCGGGCAGCCTGGCCATCTCCTCGAGGACCCGGAGAGACTCCTGTACCCGCCGGGAGTTGGCCACCATCGCTGAGGGCAGGTCTTTCTGCCCGGCTTCCCCGGGAACGGACAGGTCAATGCCGACGTCTCCGGCGGCGTCCCTCGATTGCAGGAGCCGCCGGTTGAACGAGACGTCCCCCCGGACCAGGCTATGCCGCAGGTTTTTCAGCCGCTGGCTGAGTTCAGCGTCGTCCAGCAGCATGCGACCCACGTCTTCCAGGAAGCGGAGTCCCTCCGCGGCGCGGTTCAGGTTGGCATCGATGATGCGCAGCGTCTTGTCCGGCATATTATCCATCTGGCGACAGCTCCAGCGGGTTCATTCTAGCACAGCGGCTACGGCGCGGCTAGTCTTCACCGACGGCGTTTTCGATGAGCTCAATGCGCCGTGGTTTCCCCACCCCGTCCAGCTCTACGGCCACCACGTCAATGCGCCAGGCTTCCGGCAGGTCATCACGGCTCTGTAGGTAGTAACCGGCCACCGTCCTCAGTTTTTCCATCTTGGCGGGGGTAATCGATTCTTCCGGAGTGCCGAACTGCCGGCTTCCTTTCGTCCGCACCTCGACGAATACCAGGCAGTCTTCCTGCCGGGCTACGATATCGATTTCACCCTCAGCGCGGCGGTAGTTCGTCTCCAGAATACGGTAGCCCCGCTTTTTCAGGAAATCAGCGGCCAGTTTCTCACCCCGTATGCCGGTATCCCTGCGTTTCATAGCTTTTGCTCCGGGCGGATAAACTTCCCGTTTAGTCAGTCCAGGCAAGGCCACGGACCGGCTGAAAGGAGCGGCGGTGAACCGGCGAAGGCCCCAGGCGACGCAGGCAGGCAAGGTGTCTCTCCGTGCCGTACCCCTTGTGCGCCGCCAGTCCGTAGCCACGGTAAACGCCGTCCAGCTCCCGCATCATATCATCCCGGGCCACCTTGGCGACAATGGAGGCACAGGCCACGGACAGGCACAGGCTGTCACCGTACTTTACGCCTCTCTGCGGGAGCAAGGACTCCGGCAGTTTGAAGTAGTCAATGAGCAAATAGTCGGGCGGTGCCGTCAGTCCGTCTATGGCGAGCTTCATCGCCAGACGCGTCGCCCGGGCAATCCCGCAACGGTCGATAACGGCACAATCGATAGCGCCGATACCTACCGAAACGGCGGCCCGGTGGATATGCTGACTCAGCTCTTCCCGGGACTGCCGGGTCAGTTGCTTGCTGTCCCGTACCAGATCTAACCAGCGGCCCTTTATTCCGGAAGGAAGGATAACCGCTGCCGCCACCACCGGACCGGCCAGGGCACCCCGCCCCACCTCATCCACCCCGGCCACGCGCAGATAGCCCTGCGCCGCGAGTCTGCTCTCCTCGTCCAGAGACGGCGCCGGGCGGTTATCGACCAAGTTTCAGCCCTCCGGTCTAGAACTTGTAGTGAATCAGCAGGTCGAGTCGACCGTGTTTTATCAGGTAGGCGCCGGAGAACCGCATCACCTCGCGCACTCTTTCCCGGTAACCCGGCGCGTAACAGTGCGTCTCGCACTTCTTGCACATCGGCTTGGGGTCATAGGGGCACAGCATCAGTTTGGCGATACCGTGGTGGAGCAGCTTGCGACAGTCCGCGCAGAGCGCTAGGTTTTCCTTTTGCAGGACCCTGCGCAGCCTCTCGTCCCGGACGTCAAAGACATCTTTCTCCGCAGCGCGGTGCTTTTCCCGGCAGAAGATGGAGATAAAGCCGGCGAGCACCTTTATATCCCTGGCTTTTTTATCATCCAATCGGTCAAAAATAGTGGACATTATTTTTTCAGCAAAGGGGAAACTTTTTCCCAGACAATCTGCGCAATCCTTTCTTTAGATTGACCGGCGTCTATCACCAGCCAGCGTTCCGGTTCTTTCCCGGCCAACTTGAGGTAACCTTCCCGGACGCGGCGGTGAAAATCGGCCGTTTCCCGCTCGAAGCGGTCCGGCTTTTTCCCTTGCTTGCGCCGGAAGCCGTCCGCGGCGGAGATGTCCAGCAGCACGGTCAGGTCAGGCGTCAGCTCCTGCACCGCCGCCCGGTTTACCGCCTGCACCATGGACAGGTCCAGACCGCGCCCGCAGCTCTGGTAGGCGGTGGTCGAATCGGCAAAGCGGTCGCAGATGACCACCTTGCCGCTCTGCAGCCCCGGCCGGATAACCTCAGCGACGAGCTGGGCACGGGAAGCGTTGAACAGCATCAGCTCGGCTACCGGCGAGATAGCCAAACCAACGCCCCATTTCAGCCAGCGGGCTATCTTCCTGCCGAGCGGGGTGACTCCCGGCTCGTGGGTGAGCACCGCGGGGACGGACAGCTTGACCAGGCGGCGGTAAAGCGCCCGCGACTGGACGCTTTTTCCGGAGCCTTCACCGCCCTCGAAGGTGATAAACAGGGACATAAAGCTATCCTTTGCTTTATTTATATATGGTTACGTGCCGGTCTGTGCCCTGGCCCACGCTCTGTGATGACAGGGTATGCCTCTCGGCGATAAGGTGCTGCAGGCGGCGGATATAGGCGCTCTGTGGGCTGAGTTCAACCGCGCCGCCACCTTCCATTACTCGCTCCACGGCCACTTCCGCCTCCCCGAGAGCGGTCTGGAAATAATCCGCCCGGTCCGCGCCGGCCAGGGGGTGAATATTGTGCAGGAACTGCCGGAGCTGGGAAGGGTTATTGTTTTTCAGGACGTAAACGGGCAGGCCGGCCGCCTCCGCATCCCGCACCTTCTGCGGTTTCCGCCGGTAATAGTTCTTGGAAGTGACGAACAGGTCAGCGTCTTGCAGGTCATTCACAATTTCCAGTTTCAGGTTCATCTCCTTGGCCGCCTGCTCCAGCCGTACCCGGTTCACGCCGAAGATATGCAGGCGCTGGCGGTCACTTTCCACCGGCACCTGCGGCGGGGCCTGCGGTTGTTTCTCTGCAACCGGCTTTTCCGTTTTCACTTCTCCTTCTCCGCTCAGCCAGCGGGTCTCGGTGGTGGCGAGCACACCGCGCAGGAGGGAGTCCACCGCCTGGCTGACATCAGGGTGAATGGCCACCCGGTCTCTCTCCTGGATTTCGACCACGATGTCAAAAGTGGGCGGCGCCATCCGCTCCAGTATTGACTTCTGGGTGCGGCGGCGCTTCGCCTCCTCGTCGCCCAGGGTTACTGACTGTATGCCGCCGATGAGGTCAGCCAGGGTGGGGTTCATCATCAGGTTTTCCAGCGTGTTGCCGTGTGCCGTGCCCACCAGCTGGACGCCGCGCTCGGCGATGGTACGGGCAGCGCGGGCTTCCAGCTCGGTGCCGATTTCATCGATAACGATTACCTCCGGCATATGGTTTTCCACGGCTTCAATCATCACCGCGTGCTGGAGGTTGGGGGTGGTTACCTGCATCCGGCGGGCATGGCCAATGGCGGGGTGGGGGATATCGCCGTCGCCGGCGATTTCATTCGAGGTATCCACGATGATAACCCGTTTTTCCAGGTCGTCAGCGAGCACACGAGCCACCTCGCGGAGCATGGTGGTCTTGCCCACGCCGGGGCGTCCCAGCAACATAACGCTCCGGCCAGATTCCACCAGGTCCTGAATCATCTTTATGGTGCCGAAGACCGCCCGGCCTACCCGGCAGGTAAGCCCGATGATGCGTTTTTTCCGGTTCCGGATGGCCGAGATGCGGTGCAGGGTGCGCTCTATCCCGGCCCGGTTATCTTCACCGAAGCTACCCACGCGTGATACCACGTAATCTATGTCCTCTTCATTCACTTCCTCGGAAGAGAGGACCATCTCCCGCTGGAAAAAGCGGGCTTCAGAAGGCCGCCCCAGGTCAAGGATTACCTCTACCAGCTCGCTGAGGTCTGCCTGCTGGCGCAGCGGCTGGCGGATGTGGGGCGGCAGTATCTCCAGCAGCGCATCCAGGTCATCAGTAATTACTTTTTGTACCAGATCTTTCGGAGCACTCATTTTTTCCGGTATCGGCTAACTATATCCAGGAAATATCTGTGGAAACGCAAATCATCGGTCAGCTCCGGGTGAAAAGCCAGCGCCACCAGGTTACCCTGGCGGGCGGCGACGACGGTACCGTCAGCCAGCCTGGCCAGCACCTCCACGGAGCCGTTGACCTTTTCCATCAGGGGGGCACGGATAAAGACGGCGGGGAAGGGTTTCCCCCCGAGAACCGGCACGTCCAGTTCCGTCTCGAAGCTTTCCACCTGCCGGCCGAAAGCGTTACGCCGGACGGTGATGTCCATCAGGCCCAGCGTTTCCAGGGAGGCTTCATTCCGCCGGCCGAGCAGTATCATCCCCGCGCAGGTGCCCAGCACGGGAAGACCGTCCCCGGCCAGCCTTTTTATCCCGCCGGTGAGCTTGTAGTGGGCGTTGAGCTTGCTGATAGAGGTGCTTTCGCCGCCGGGAATAACCAGCCCGTCCACCCGGTCCAGGTCCGCGGGTAAACGCACCGGCACGGCCTCCGCTCCCAGCTGCTTCAGTTTGGCGATATGTTCCACAAAGGCTCCCTGCGAGGCAAGGACGCCGATTTTCATCTTACCATCCTCTTGGCGCCAGCAGTTCGTCGGCCGGTATCTGCCTGATGTCCAGGCCGGGCATAGCATCACCCAGTTTCTTGGAGACCTCGGCGATGATTGCCGCGTCCTGGTAGTGGGTGGTGGCTTTGACGATAGCCTGCGCCATCTTCGAGGGGTTGCTGGACTTGAAGATGCCCGAACCGACGAAGACGCCGTCCGAGCCGAGCTGCATCATCAGGGCGGCGTCCGCCGGAGTGGCCACGCCGCCGGCGGCAAAGTTGACCACGGGCAGTTTGCCGGTCCGGTGTATCTCGTCCACCAGCTCGAAGGGCGCGCCCATCTCCTTGGCCCGTGACATCAGCTCCTCCCGGGGCGTTTTCGCCAGCCGGCTCATCTCGTCCATCACCGCCCGCATATGCCTCACCGCCTCCACGATGTTGCCGGTACCGGCCTCACCCTTGGTGCGTATCATCGCCGCCCCTTCACCGATGCGCCGCAGCGCCTCACCCAGGTTACGGCAGCCGCAGACGAAGGGGACTTTAAAATCGTGCTTCCAGACGTGATAGCTTTCATCGGCCGGGGTGAGCACTTCCGACTCGTCGATGTAGTCCACACCCATTGCTTCCAGGGCCTGCGCTTCAACGAAGTGCCCGATGCGGCACTTGGCCATTACCGGTATGGAGACAGTCTTCATAATGGCTTCGATGATGGTGGGGTCCGCCATGCGGGCCACGCCGCCGGCGGCCCGGATATCCGAAGGGACTCTCTCCAGGGCCATCACGGCGCAGGCGCCGGCGTCTTCCGCTATCCTGGCGTGCTCCGGGTTGACCACGTCCATAATCACCCCGCCCTTGAGCATCTGGGCGAGGCCGGTTTTTACTTTCCAGGTCCCGGTTTCCATGGCTATCACCTCTTTCAGGAACGCGCCTGCTTTCCAGACGCACCAGTTTAATTTTAATACGATTCCCGGTTTTTATCAAGCTGAAGGCGGGGGTCACCTGTCTGCCTCCCGGGCCGCGTTCAGCTTTAAATAATGGGCCTTTTTGCCGGGATGCCGGGGCGGCGGGGATAATTTTCCGGGGTGGGGGACACCTTATCGATAATCACCAGATGGCGTTCTTCCGCCACGCCGGGGAGGTCTATTGTTTCCAGTCCCACCAGCTTTCCTCCCAGCCGGTGGATTGCCCTGCCCGCCCGGTCCACCTCACCGGCGATGTCTCCCTTTTTCTGGGCGATGAAGCGGCCGCCCACGGCGCAGAAAGGAAGGGTGAGTTCCACCAGGGCAGGCAGTTCCGCCACCGCCCGGGAAAGCGCCAGGTCAAACCGCTCCCGGTAGGCCGGCCGGTGGGCCAGCTCTTCCGCCCGGCCGACCGCGATTTCGACCCCGCCCAGACCGAGGAGGGTAACGATGTGGTGTAAAAACTGCGCTTTTTTGGCCGTGGCTTCAAGCAGCACCAGCCGGATTTCCGGATGCAGGATTTTCAGCGGTATGCCGGGAATGCCGGCCCCGGTGCCGATATCGACGAGCCGCAAGTTTTCGCCCGGCGGCTGCGGCAGTGCCCGCGCTACGGTAAGCGCGTCCAGGAAGTGCTTCAACTGCACCTCACCGTAACCGGTGATGGCGGTCAGGTTTATGCGCCGGTTCCAGTCGATGAGCTCCCGGTAGTAGGTCTCGAACTGCGCCTGCTGCTGTGCAGACAGGTTTACACCGAGTTTTTCCGCGCCAGATTCAAGTTTTTTCACACCGTCATTATAGCACCGCGGCCGGCTTTATCCCATCAGCTGGCCGCCGAGCACATTGAGACGGGTGCCGGTGATGTACGCCGACCGCTCCGAAGCCAGGAAGAGAACGGCGTCAGCGATGTCCTGGGGGACGCCCAGCGGCTCGGTTTCCACGCCGCCGCGGCGGAAGGGAATGGTGCGGCCGAGGAACTGCACCTGCTCGTCGGTGAAAGCCGCCCCTTCCGTCTGTATCGGGCCCGGGTTCACCACGTTAACGTTTATCCCGTATTTGCCTACCCATCTCGCCGCCAGCATGGTCAGGCCCATAACCCCCGCTTTAGACGCGGAGTAAGCCGGACTGGAAAAATAGCCGCCGTTCTGCCCGGCCAGCGAGCCGATGGTGATAATCTTCCCGTAGCGCCGTTCAATCATCGGTCTCAGCACCGCCCGCATACAGTAGTAGACGCCGCTAAGGTCAACGGCAATCTGCTCCGCCCACTGCTCGTCGGTGGCGTCCAGGAAGGGGTTCATCTCCGCCACTTTTTTCTGGCTGCCCACGGACTGGGGAAGGGTGGCGGCGTTATTGACCAAGATATCAATCTTGCCGAACTCATCCAGTACTTTCCGCACCGCCGCTTCCACCTGTGAGCTATCAGCAACGTCCGCGGTAATGGCCAGCGCTTTTCTGCCCAGGGTTTCCACCGCACGGGCGGTCTGCTGCAAAGGCGCCAGCGTCCGCCCCAGGACGGTGATATCCGCCCCCTCACGCGCCAGGTTCAGGGCGATGGCCTTGCCCAGCCCCCGGCCGCCGCCGGTAATCATGGCTACTCTTTCCGGTACTTCCATTTTTCTCGCCTGCCTCCTTATAAAATCGTTTAAAAATGATGGGAAGGAAAAGGGTCCCGTCAGGGCCACGCCTGGCTACAGGACAATGAATATATAATACAGGTAGACGGCCACTCCGGCAAAGACCGGGCTGTCCATCCGGTCAAGAAAACCGCCGTGTCCCGGCAACGCGCGGCCGGAGTCCCCGGCGCCAGCATTGCGCTTGAGCAGTGACTCTACCAGGTCTCCGAGCTGTCCGAAGACGCTGACCAGAACCCCCAGGAACACCGCCTGCCCGTAGCCGACGGGCAGGGCCAGCGGCGTGTCCAGGGTGAAAAGCAGGCCCACCAGGACGGCGCCAAAAACGCCGGCAACGGCACCCTCCCGGGTCTTCTTCGGGCTGATGCGGGGAGCCAGGGGATGTCTGCCCAACCACCGGCCGATGAAGAAAGCAGCCGTATCCGACGCGAAGGTGGTGAGGAAGACAAAGAACACCCAGTTCCGGCCCGCTTCCAGCCGGAGGGCCACCAGAAAACTGAGCAGCCAGCCCACGTACAGGATGCCGGCCGTAGTTGCCGCCCAGCGAAAAAACGTACCTTCCGCCTGCGGCCGCAGGACGAGCCATATCAGCGGCAGCACCACCGCCGAAGCCAGCAGTGCCGAAAAGGTGTAACCGTCCCTGAAGTAGGGGCTGATGATAAAGAACAGCGTCCAGAGCAGCCCGAATGCGGTGAGAGATTTCGTGCGGGAAACCGCGGTCAGCCGGTAAAATTCAAAGACGGCCAGTATTCCCCAGACCGCCGCCAGCACCGTGAACCAGGGTAGAGGTGAATCAAACCAGATAATGACGGCCAGGACGGGAACACCTGCCAGCGCCGTGACAACCCTTTTCCTGAGCATACCGTGTTCACAACAGGGCGCCGAAACGCCTTTCCCGCTGACTGTAGGCAAGCAGCGCTTCGTCGATATCACCTTTGCCAAAGTCCGGCCAGAGGACCTTGGTAAAGTAGTATTCACTATAGGCGGTCTGCCATATCAGGAAATTGCTCAGCCGCACCTCGTCCGCGGTGCGTATCAGCAGGTCGACGTCAGGCAGGCCGGCGGTATAGAGGTAGTCAGAGACCAGTTTTTCGTCTATCTTTTCCGGAGAGATACCCGCCGCAACGATGCGGCGCACCGCATCGACGATTTCGAGACGTCCGCCGTAGTTGAAAGCGAGGCTGAGGACCATTCCCGGGTTATCCCTGGTCAGCTCTATAGCGTTATTGACCGAGTCCTGGAGCCACTGCGGCAGCTCGGCAAGACGTCCCAGGTGTTTTACCCGGACGCCTTTCCGGTGAAGTCTGGGAACGTCCTTTTCAATTCTTTCCTTCAGAATCTGAAAAAGGCCGCTTATCTCTTCTTCCGGCCGCGCCCAGTTTTCCGAGGAAAAACCGTAGAGGGTGACGTACTTCACGCCGTAATCATTGAGGTATTCAATGATGGTGCGCATATTTTTTACCCCGGAGCGGTGTCCGCGCAGCCGGGATTGCCCGCGCTGTTCCGCCCACCGCCCGTTGCCGTCCGGCACGATGGCAACGTGCGCGGGAAGGCGTTTCAGTTCTGGATTCATTTTCACCACCGCCATCCGGGAAGGCCGGAGCCGGGCTAGACTTCCATCAGTTCCGCTTCTTTGTCCCGCCCGATTTTTTCAATATCTTTGGTGTGGGCATCGATGAGCGTTTGCAGTCGTTCCAGGGCGCGCTTGTGCTCGTCCTGAGATATTTCCTTGTCTTTTTCCAGTTTCTTCAGCTCGCTCATTGCCTCGTGCCTCAAGTTGCGCAGAGCCACTTTTCTCTCTTCCAGGCGCTTTCGCACTACCTTTATCATCTCCTGGCGGCGCTCTTCAGAAAGCGGGGGGATGTTTATGCGGATGAGGTTGCCGCTGACGGAGGGATTCAAGCCGAGGTCCGATTTCTGGATGGCTTTTGCAATGCCGGAGGTAACGTTCCTGTCCCAGGGCTGAATCACCAGCAGTCTGGCCTCCGGGGCAGAGATACCGGCCAGCTGGTAGAGCGGCGTGGGCACGCCGGCATAGTCAACCTTTATATGCTCGACGAGAGAAGGTGAAGCGTGTCCGGTGCGTACAGAGGCCAGGTCTTTTTTCAGACCGGTCACGGTGGCTTTCATTTTTTCTTCGGTTCGGTTAAAAGTGTCCTCAATCATTGGCTTACTCGCTTGATACCAGTGTGCCGATGGTCTCCCCGTTTACCGCCTTTTCCAGGCTGCGGGGCGCTTTCAGGTCAAAGACGATTATGGGCAGCCGGTTCTCCAGGCAGAGGGATAAAGCGGTGGCGTCCATCACCGCCAGGCGCAGGTTCAGGGCTTCCATATAGGTCAGCTTATCAAATTTCCGGGCGGCGGGGTCTTCATTAGGGTCGGCGCTGTAGATGCCGTCCACGTTATTCTTGGTCATCAGCAGGACTTCAGCGCCAATCTCAATCGCCCGCAGCGCCGCTGCGGTATCGGTAGTCATATAGGGATTGCCGGTGCCGGCGGCGAAGATAACCGCCCGGCCTTTTTCCAGGTGGCGCACCGCCCGCCGGCGGATGAAAAGCTCAGCCACCTGGCTGATGCCGATGGATGACTGCGTTCTGGTGTCCACTCCTTCCCGCTCCAGCACGTCCTGGAGAGAGAGCGCGTTTATCACCGTGGCCAGCATACCGGCGTAGTCAGCGGTCACCCGGTCCATACCGCTTGCTTCCGCCTCCGCTCCCCGCCAGATATTGCCACCCCCGACGACGATGCCTACGCCGACGCCCATCTCCCGCACCTGTTTTATCTGACGGGCGATACCGGTGAGGGTAGCGGCGTCAATACCGCGCTCTGACTTGCCCCCGAAAGCCTCTCCGCTGAGCTTGAGCAGAACACGCTTGTACCTGGTGGCAGACATAGTCTCGGTCAGTTTCCCAGCTCGAACCGGGCAAACCGTCTTACCCTGATATTTTCACCCACTTTAGCCACGGTTTCGATAATCAGGTCCCGGATGTTTATCCCGGCGTCCCGGATATAAGGTTGAAGCAGCAGGCAGGCTACTTCAGGTTCGGCGTCGGTTCCCTCCGGCATATCCGGCTCATCAATACAGAGCGGCGCCTGCGCCGCCACCTGCATCGCCAGGTTGTGCGCCAGCTCTTTAAACTCATCGGTACGGGCGACGAAATCCGTCTCGCAGTTCACTTCCACCATCGCTCCGATGCGTCCACCGGTGTGGATATAAGCTTCAACCAGTCCTTCAGTGGTAACCCGCTCCGCTTTTTTCTCCGCCTGGAGCAGCCCTTTCTCTTTCAGTATCTGGAGCGCTTTATCCATGTCTCCCTCGGTCTGAAGGAGGACGTTCCGGCAGTCCATCACGCCGGCGCCGCACTGCTCCCGCAACGCCTTAATCGTCTCAATCGAGATTTCCAAGTAGCTTTCCTCCCTTATTCCTCTTCGGGTGTAAAAATCAGCGGCTCCGAGGTTTCGACGAGTTCCATTTCGACACCGCTTTCTTCCGCGCTCTCTTCCTCCGACGGCACCATGCCAAAGGTGTCCTTGCCTTCCAGGACCGCATCCGCGATTTTACTGGTTATCAGCCGGATGGCCCGGATAGCGTCATCATTGGCCGGGATGGGATAGTCAATATCATCCGGGTTGCAGTTGGTATCGACGATGGCCACCACCGGAATACTCATCCGCCGGGCTTCCGCGAGGGCGATATGTTCCCTTATGGGGTCAATAATAAAGAGGGCGCCGGGAAGAGAGGTCATCTCTTTGAATCCGCCCATCTGGCGGTTCAGCTTCTCTATCTCCTCACTTATCTTCAGGACCTCTTTCTTGGAAAGCCGACCGAATTCACCGCGGGAGAGCTGGTCTTCCATCCGGACCAGGTGATCAATGCGGGTCTGGATGGTGGCGAAATTGGTCAGCATTCCGCCCAACCAGCGCTGGTCAACGTAGTACATGCCGCAACGCTGTGCTTCTTCCACCACCGATTCCTGCGCCTGTTTCTTGGTGCCGACAAACAGGATGGTGCCGCCTTCCGAAACCAGGTCCCGGACGAACTGACAGGCCTTCTGCAGTTTGACGGCCGTCTGCTCCAGGTCAATGATGTGGATTCCGTTCCGTTTGGTGAAGATATGTTTCTTCATTCTGGGATGCCAGCGCCCGGTCTGGTGTCCGAAGTGCGCTCCGGCTTCCAGCAATTGCTTGATACTGACTGTCTCCGGCAAATTCTCGCCCCCCTTTGCTCCCTTTCAGACTGATAAAATGGTACTTTGCCGATTACCAGTATAGCACAGAGGTAAAGCGCGGGGCAACCGCCAGCCTCCGATAGGGACGTTACTTGACAAACCAGCCGGGCGGTGTTAAACTCCCCTCATAAATCCGTAAAGGCTGGGAACAGGGCTAGTAAGCTCCAGAGCGGGGCACAGAGAGTCGGGTAAGCTGTGAGCCGATGCCAGCGCGGGAGCCGAATGGGCCTGGGAGCCGCAAACCGAACGTTAGCCTGTGGCTGACCAGTAGGCTTTGCCGCCGGGGAAGCGTTATCAAGTCCCGGGGTACGGGGGCAAGCACAGCCGCTGTCCCTGTTCCGTAAAGATGGCCGGTGCCTCTTCCCGGGGTGCGGCCAAGAAGGGTGGTACCGCGGAGGCTTGCCTCTCGCCCCTTTCCGGGTGAGAGGCTTTTTTGTTTCTCCAGTGTACGGGTTTAAGCGGAGGATAAGAAAACGGCCCCGGCCGGCCGGGGTAAATATCCGAACCGGGCCAAAAAAGGTTACACACAAGGAATAAGGAGGCGAAATGGAAACCACCAAGTATATTCTCAGCGAAAAAGAGATGCCCACTTCCTGGTACAACGTCCTGCCCGACCTGCCCACACCTCTCCCCCCCGAACTTCACCCCGGCACCAAGGAACCCACCATCCTGCCGCCACCCCTTTTCCCGGCCGCGGTAAACGAGCAGGAGTACAGCCAGGAGCGCTACATCGAAATCCCGGAGGAGGTCCAGGAGATTTACCATATCTGGAGGCCGACCAACCTGCACCGGGCGCGCCGGCTGGAAAAAGCCCTGGATACGCCCGCCAGGATCTTCTACAAGTACGAGGGAACGAGCCCGGCGGGGAGCCACAAGCTGAACACCGCCGTGGCGCAGGCATACTACAACAAGAAAGAGGGCATTACCCGGCTGTCTACCGAGACCGGCGCCGGGCAGTGGGGCAGCGCCTTGTCCCTGGGGTGCCGGTTCTTCGGCATAGAGCTGAAAGTGTATATGGTCAAGGTCAGCTACCACCAGAAACCCTACCGGCGCATCCTGATGGAGAGCTGGGGATCCCGGGTGGTACCCAGTCCCAGCCAGGACACGGAAACCGGGCGCCGCATACTGGCGGAAGACCCGGACGCCACCGGCAGCCTGGGAATCGCCATCAGCGAGGCAATCGAGGACGCCTTCGGACGGGATGATACTCATTACTCCATAGGCAGCGTGGCCAATCACGTCCTGCTCCACCAGACCATCATCGGGGAGGAGTCCATCAAGCAGATGGAGATGGCGGACGCTTACCCGGATATCGTCGTCGGCTGTATCGGCGGCGGCTCCAACTTCGCCGGGATGTTTTTACCCTGGATTAAAGACAAGCTCAGCGGCAAAAAGCCGGACCTGCGCATTATCTGCGCCGAGCCGCAGGCCTGCCCCACCCTGACCAGAGGCCCGTATACGTGGGACTTCGGCGATGTGGCCGGCATGGCGCCGATACTCAAGATGCACACCCTGGGGCACGCCTTTGTGCCGCCTCCGGTCCACGCCGGTGGTCTCCGCTACCACGGAATGGCGCCGATTATCTGCCACCTCTATGAGATGGGGATGGTGGAAGCCAGAGCGGAATACCAGCTTCCGGTGTTTGAGGCCGGCATCCAGTTTGCCCGGACGGAAGGCATCATTCCCGCCCCGGAACCATCCCACGCCGTCAAGGTAGCCATTGACGAAGCGCTGGCCTGCAAGCAGTCCGGTGAGGCAAAGAACATTCTGCTGGCGCTGAGCGGCCACGGCCACTTCGACCTGGGGGCTTATGATGAGTACCTTTCCGGCAATCTCCAGGACTTCGAGTTCCCCGAGGACAAGATGAAAGAGGCCCTGGCCTCCCTGCCGGAAGTGCCTCTCGGCTGATATGACAGACAGTGGCGGGGGCCGGGTGGTATTCTCCCCGGCTCCCGGTTTGTCCTGCTGAAAGCGGTGTGATAAAATTGAAACAGCCATGTTGAGAAGAGTCATAATTCTGGTGGCTGTTTCCCTGCTGCTGGTGCTACCTCTCCTGGCGGGTGCCGGCTGCGCCATGCCGTATATCGATATCGAACCGGCGCCACCCACCAGCCCCGCACCGTCACCGGAACCGGCGGCGTCTCCGGAGCCGATAGACCCGGCCTGGACAGCGCCGGCTTCCGGCGTCCGGGGCCCGGAGTTGCCCAGCATCGCCGATGTCGTCGCCAGGGTCAGGCCTTCCGTAGTGGCCATCAATACCGAGGCGGTATCCTTTGACTTCTTCAATCGACCTTTCACCGAGGAAGGAGCCGGCTCCGGGTGGATACTGGACCCGGACGGTATCATCGTCACCAATAACCACGTGGTGGAAGGGGCGGACACGATAACCGTCTCCATGGGTGACGGCAGCACCTACACCGTGGATACGAGCTCCGTTTTCACCGACCAGCTGAATGACCTGGCCATTATCAAGATAGACGCCACGGGGCTTCCGGCGCTGGAGACAGGGTATTCGTCCGAGATGAGAGTAGGCGACTGGGTGGTGGCCATCGGCAACGCTCTCGGGCAGGGGATACGGGCCACCCAGGGAATCGTCAGCCGCCACGGAGTAACCATTCCCATAAACCAGGGGCAGACCCTGTACGACCTCATCGAGACCAGCGCGGCGATCAACCCCGGTAACAGCGGCGGGCCGCTGCTGAACCTGGCCGGAGAAGTTATCGGCATCACCAGCGCCAAAATCGCTACCGTGGGCGTGGAGGGGATGTGTTACGCCATCAGCACGGAAACCGCCCTGCCCATTATAGAGGCGCTGGTACAGAACGGATACGTGGTCCGGCCCTGGCTGGGGGTGGCCCTGTACACGGTGGACCAGTTCGCCGTATCAAGGTACGAACTGTCCGTGGACGAAGGCGTGCTGGTTACCCGGCTGGTAGCGGGAAGTCCGGCGGCCGAGGCCGGGCTGGAAGCGGGTGACGTCATTGCCAGCATTGACGGGAAAAGCGTGACCAGAGCCGAGCAGGTGATACGGCTAATCCATTCCGCGGAAGTAGGCCAGAGAATAGAGATAACCTACTGGCGCGGGGAGACGCGGCATACTACCTCCGCGGTCCTTACCGAAATCCCGCCGCCGGCCTAGGACAGCTTTTTCACGCCCAGGACAAGGGTATTTTCGCCCAGACGGTAGCTTTCAGAAAACACCCCCTCTTCCGGCACGTTCTCCACGAGCTGTTCGGAAAGCGTTTCCTGCCTGATGTAGTCGGCGAAGCCGGTGATGACTTCTCTCAGGTAAGTATCACCGTCATAGTAGGTTATGATGTGGTCGGCGATATCGAACCCGGCGGCGCGGCGCATATTCTGTAGCCGCCGCACCACCTCCCGTGCGGCCCCTTCCGCGGCCAGTTCCGGGGTAATCTGCGTATCAATGGCCACGGCCGAGTTTCCGGAGGCGCTAAGGACGTACCTCGGCTCGCTCAGCCGGGTGATATCATCGACGGCTTCAATCTCTTTCACGTTGACCTCTTCCCTTATCTGGTAGGCAAAGCGCAGGGCCGCTTTCTGGAGCTTCTCCGGCTTGACGCTTACCGCCATGCGGGCAATCGGCTGGCGCACCTTGATGCCGGCCTTGCTCCGGGCCGCGCGGCCGAGGCTGGACAGCTCCTTGACAATCTGGACCTCCGCCATAACGTGTTTGTCAATCCGGTCCCTATCCGACACCGGAAAATCAGCCAGGTGGACGCTCTCCGGGGCCTGCGGGAACACAGTGCAGACCAGGTTCCGGTACATCTCCTCCGCGAGGAAGGGAGTAAACGGCGCCATCAGTTTGGTCAGAGTTACCAGGCAGTGATAGAGCGTGTGGTAGGCAGCCAGTTTATCCGCGTCATTTTCACTCTTCCAGAAGCGGCGGCGGCTCCGCCGCACGTACCAGTTGGAGAGGTCATCCACGAAGCTTTCTATTTTCCGGCCGCCCTCGGTGGGATTGTAGTTTTCCAGCGCCTCATCGACATCGATGATGAGCTGGTTCAGTTCGGAGAGGACCCACCGGTCCAGCTCCGAGTGGCTTTCCGCCGGTCCCGCACCGGGAACGAAATTATCAATATTGGCATAGTTCACGAAAAAGGAGTAGACGTTCCACAGGGTGAGCAGGAAGCGGCGGGTTACTTCCGCCACCGCCTTTTCCGCGAAGCGGCGCACGTTACCCGCCGAGGTGGACGTGTAAAAGTACCAGCGCAGCGGGTCAGCCCCGTACTTATTGATAACCTGCCAGGGCTCAATGACGTTTCCCTTTGCCTTGCTCATCTTTTCACCCCGGGCGTCCAGGATATGGCCCAGGCAGATGACGTTCTGGAAGCAGGGGCGGTCAAAAAGCAGCGTGGAGATGGCGTGCAGGCTGTAAAACCAGCCCCGGGTCTGGTCTATCGCCTCACAGATAAAATCGGCCGGGAAGCGCCCGTCCTGGAGGAGGGTCTCATTTTCAAACGGGTAGTGGTGCTGGGCCACGGGCATCGCCCCGGAATCAAACCAGCAATCGATGACCTCCGGGACCCGTTTCATCTCCCCGCCACACTTCGCGCAGTCGAAAGTCATCTCGTCGACGTAGGGGCGGTGCAGGTCCGGGGGCTCCCGCCAGCCGCGGAATCCCGGCTTCTGTTTCAGTTCTTCCGTACCCCCGATGCACTCGGTCTCTTCACAGGCAGCGCAGCGCCAGACGGGCAGCGGCGTTCCCCAGTAGCGCTCACGGGAAAACGCCCAGTCCACGTTATTTTCCAGCCAGTCCCCGAAGCGCCCGTGCTTGATGTGCTCCGGGTACCAGTTTATCTGCGCGTTGCCCGCCAGCAGGCCCTCTTTCACCGCCGTGGTGCGGATGTACCAGCTCTGCTTCACGTAATAGAGCAGGGGTGTTTCACAGCGCCAGCAGAAGGGGTAGGTGTGCCGTATCGTCTCGCTCTTGAAGAGGAGCCCCTTTTCCCGCAACGCTTCCAGCACCAGCGGGTCAGCTTCCTTGACGAACTTGCCGGCGAAAGAAAAGTTGCCGGTCATTTTCCCCTGCAGGTCCACCGGCTGGACAAAGTCCAGCCCGCGTTCCATACCCGCCTCAAAGTCAACTTCACCGAAGGCCGGCGCCGTATGCACGATGCCGGTGCCGTCCTCCAGCGAAACAAAGTCAGTATCAATCACAGGATAATTGAAAAGACCGGGTTTTTGCCGCTTAGCGTCCGGTGACGTTTTTCTTTTTCCGGTGAGGCCGGTCACCTTGACCCCGTAATCGAAGGGGTTGAACAGGGGTTCGTAGCGCAGTCCCGCCAGGTCACTGCCTTTCACCGCAGCCACCACCGGTGCCTCGCCCAGTCCCACCGCTTCCTGCCGGGCCGCCGCCAGGATGATGAACTCGTCTTCCTTTTCCACGATGACGTAATCAGCATCGGCGTTCACCGCGAGGGCGGTATTGCCGGGGAGAGTCCAGGGGGTGGTGGTCCAGGCGAGCAGATATACGGGCCGGTCCCCGGCCAGCTTCAGCAGCCAGCCGGCGAAATCCGCCACCCGGTCGCCGCAGGTCTTGCGCATCCGGGAAAGGGAGCCGGACGTCTCATAGGCCGACCTGGCCAGCTTGAACTTTATGTAAACAGACGGGTCTTCCACGTCATCCCGGTAGCCCAGGGCGACCTCATGGGAGCTGAGCGAGGTGCCGCAGCGCGGGCAGTGAGCGGCCGTCTTGTAGCCCTGATAAACCAGGCCTTTGTCCCACATCTGCTTTATGGACCACCAGACCGTCTCTATATAGTCATTCTTCATGGTCACGTAGGGGTGCTCCAGGTCTATCCAGAAGCCGATGCGCCGGGTCATGTTTTCCCATTCTTTGAGATAGCTGAACACGCTTTCCCGGCAGCGGGCGTTGAATTTATCAATGCCGTACTCCTCAATCTGGGGCTTGGTGGGCAGGCCGAGTTGCTTCTCTATCTCCAGCTCCACCGGCAGGCCGTGCGTATCCCAGCCGGCGATGCGCGGGGTGTAATAACCTTTCATCGCCCGATGGCGCGGGATGATGTCTTTGAAAATACGGGCGAGCACGTGGTGGATGCCCGGACTGCCGTTAGCCGTGGGGGGGCCTTCATAAAAGACGAACCGGGGACCGCCCAGGCGGGAGTCCACACTCCGCTCAAAGATGTGCTGGCTCTGCCACCAGTCAAGAACCGCTTCCTCCACCTGTGGCAAATTCATCTGGCTTTTTACCGGCTGGAACATATTGTAAAACCCCTTCTCTAACAAAAAGTCCCGTCCCAAGGGACGGGAACCAGTCAGCCCGCGGTACCACCCTATTTCCCCGGAGTTCCGGGGCGCTTTTTCCGGGGCACGCTCCGATGCCCCCGTCAGGATAACGGCTGACGCCGGCCGGGCCTAGTGAGCAGGGTTACCGTCCGCCTGCCGTTCAGCTGGCGACTCGGGAGTGATTTTCCGGGAGGCCGGTCACGTCTGCTTCCACTGTCTCAGACTCGCTGGGTGCCAACTATTTCCCGTACTCGTCTCCGTCCACGTCTTTACGATTAAAGGTTAGCACAATGAAGCAGGCAAATCAATCCGGAGGCGGTTATTCCTCTCTGGGCAGGACGACTACCTTCCGTTCTTCCCCCTCACCGGTGCTCTGCGTGGTAACATCCGGGTGTTCCGCCAGCGCCAGGTGGACCACACGCCGGTCAAAGGCGGACATCGGCTCGAGGGTAAAAGGGGTTCCCCTCGTCTTGACCTGCTCCGCTATCCGGCCGGCCAGGGAGCGCAGTGCTTCGAAGCGACGCCGTTTGTAGCCTTCCACGTCAACGATTATCGGCGGCCATTCCTGCGTCTGGTGGCCGACCATAATCCGGATCAGGTACTGCAAACAGGAGAGAGTCTGTCCACGCCGCCCGATAAGGATACCGAGGTCATCCCCCTTGACGTCAAGGGTAACCGTCCGTTCCGCGGACGGCTCTCTTTCGTCAGCCGTGAACTCATCAACCACGGTCACCATCGTGGATACGCCCATCAGGTCAAGGAGCTCTTCCAGCATATCCCGGGCGATTTCGGCCACGTCTTTCCTGTTTCCTGATATCTCCATACGCTACCTCGCTGCAATCACCGTTTCCTGGAGCGGTGACCTTTACCTTTCTTGGCCTGCCGGTCGGTCTTTCTGGACGGGGAAGCTTTTTTCCGCCTTTCTCCGTCCGCGGAAATATCGGCGCCGCTTTCTGACTCGCTGACCGTCCCGGCAACCTCAGCCGGTTTTTCCTCGGCGCGCGTAATCCGCCGGGCGTACTTCTTATCCCGCGCCGGTTTCTTGCCGGACGCCGGAGCCAGGCCGCCCCAGCCGCCGCCGATGTAATACTGGATACCGATGGTGATGATATTTGAAATTACCCAGTAGAGGGCCAGTCCGCTGGGGAACTGCATGGTGAGAAAGGCAAACATCAGCGGCATCATCCACAGCATCATCTGCTGCTGCGAAGCCGACTGGGAGCCGGAACCGGAAGGCATTATCATCTTCTGCTGGACCCACATGGTACCACCCACCAGGATGGGTAACAGGATGAGCCGGTCCGGGACCGCTAGGTCAAGCCAGAGGAAATGACTGTCCGGAGGTACCAGGGTAAATACCTGGCTCCAGGACGTATAAAGGTACCGGGACAGACTGAGAAAGTCTTCCGGAGTCACCGCCAGCAGCCGGATTATGGACTGGAAAAGGGCAATCCAGATGGGCATTTGCACCAGCATGGGCAGCATACAGCCGGCCGGGCTGACTCCGGACTCTTTGTAAAGCTGCATCTGCTCCTGCGCCAGTTTCTGCTTGTCCCGGGCATGTTTTTTCTTCAGTTCCTCCAGCGCCGGTTGCAAGGCCTGCATGGCCCGGGTGGCCCGCAACTGTTTCAGGGTGAGGGGTATGGTCACTCCCCGCACCACCAGAGTCAACACCAGAATCGCCAGCCCGAGATTGTTAAACAGGTAGCCGGAGACCACGACCAGAACGTTGATCATCGGCTCCAGGATAACCAGGTCCCAAATTGCGCCTATGCTCAATTAATCCAACCTCGCTAGTCCGCTAATGACAGGTTCCAGAGCACAGCCCCGGACTGCGCCTCCAGGGCGTGCAGGGAATCATCGTCATCGTGAATATAAACCGTGCCGTCGCCGGCGGCCAGCGGCGCGTATATCTTCTCTTCCAGATTGGCCAGCTGCCGGGGTTGAATGTCCCCGGCCTGCAGGGAAAAGACCCTGCCGTCTTCGGTAGCCACAATCACCGAAGCGTCAACCACCGCCGGGGAAGAGTTGACCGGGCCGCCCAGGTCATAGACTGCCGCCTTGCTGCCGTCTGCCGCCTTCAGGGCGTATACTTTACCGTCAATCGAGCCGGCATAGATGAGGCTGTCGTCCGCCACCGGTTCCGCCCAGAACCAGTTGCCGGCCGCAGTCTTCCATTTGAGGGTGCCTTCCGCCGCGTCCAGGGCATACAGGTACCGGTCAAAAGAGCCGACGTAGACGGTGCCGTTATGCGTCAGCGGGGTGGCGGCGATGGTGCCACCAGTTTCAAACTCCCATTTCAGGCTGCCGTCTGCGGTATTAAGGGCGTAGACTTTCTTGTCGAAAGACCCCACGTACACCGTGTCCTCACTTACCGAGGGAGTGGACCATATCTGGTCCCCGGTCTGGAAAGTCCATAGCTCATCGCCGGTGGCCGCATCCAGGGCGTAAATCCGGCCGTCAGAGCCGCCGAAAAACAGCTTCTCCCCGCCAACTACCGGCCCGCCTACGATGGGCGCCAGCTCATCTTCGCGCGGGTAGACCCACCTCAGCTTCCCGGTCTCCGAGTTAATGGCGTAAACTTTTCCGTTATAGGCAGTGGTATATACCAGGTCATTGTAAGTCACCGGTGAACCGTAAATAGCCACTATGGTTGAACCGCGCGCACAGCTGAAAACGCTGGCCGATGGTTTGGCCTCAAAGGTCTCACTGGTCCACCGGCGCTGGCGGGTCTCCGCGTTGATGGAGACCAGCTTACCTTCCATAGAACCCAGGTAGACGTAACCGTCATCAACTACGGCACCCGACCATCCCCGGGGTATAATGCCGGTATTGGCGCAGCCCAGAATGGCCGGTCCGGTGAGCAGCACCAGGAGCATCAGTGCCAGGAGCGTTATTTTTACCAGATATTTCCGGTCAAGTCTCACCTGCTTGTATTCCTCCGCGCAAACAATCTTCAGACCGCGCCCGGTGCCGGATAATTTCATCTCAGGGTACGGGGTCATAACCGCCGGAATGCAGTGGGTGGCAGCGAGCCAGCCGCTTTACACCCAGCCATATCCCTTTCCAGAGGCCGAACTTATCAATCGCCTCGTGGGTGTACTGGGAACAAGTGGGGGCATAACGGCAGGAGGGCAGCGTTACCTGGGATAAAGTAACCTGATAGAGTTTAATTAGTCCTAAGGCAAGTCTCTTCATATCTTCCTGTCAGCAAACCGGCCCGGCAGAGCAGGTCCCGGACCGATTTTTCGATATCAGCATAACGGGCCGCGGCTATCCGGGGACGGGCGATAACAACGATATCCCATCCCGGGGGCAGCGGCGTCAATCTGAGCACTTCACGGAGCCGGCGCTTGACCCGGTTCCGCACCACCGCTTTACCCACCCGCCGGCTG
This sequence comes from uncultured Dehalococcoidaceae bacterium, assembly GCA_964615345.1. GTDB lineage: Bacteria > Chloroflexota > Dehalococcoidia > Dehalococcoidales > RBG-16-60-22 > JACZSH01. The sequence goes on from CAZTMR010000002.1 coordinate 32,042, forward strand.
ACGGAAAAGCCGCAGCGGGTGAAGTCCAGGCCGTTACGCAGGACTTTTACCACCACCAGCCGGTCCACCCAGGAGCTGCCTTTCCGGTATACCAGCGCGAACTGCTCCGTTCTATTCAGGTATGTCTGCCCCCTCATCGTACCCCCCGCTTAAATCCGCCAGTTTAGCCGCCGGCACACCGGGCCCGGATTCAGACTACCGTCAAGCGCACGCGCCCTTTCAGCCGTCTTGCCTTCAAGACGTTGCGGCCGCCACGGGTGCGCATTCTCTTCAGAAAGCCGTGTTCCCGCTTTCTCGGGATTTTCTTCGGTTGATAGGTTCTTTTCGGCACGCTAACTCCCTAAGGACAAACACCCTTCTCCTGACAAAACAGAGAGGTCAAGGGAAGGGCTCCTTTATGGATTTGACTTAACCACGTGAACCGGCACCTTCAGTTGGGTGCATATGGGCCGCCACGTAAGGCAGCAGCGCCAGGTGCCGCGCCCTTTTTATGGCCACGGACAAAAGACGCTGATGCCTGGCACAGGTACCGCTTTTACGGCGTGGTGAAATCTTGCCCCTGTCCGAGATGTAGGGGCGCAGTTTCACCGGTTCTTTATAATCAATAACCTTGACTTTATCCTTGCAGAAAGAACAGAACTTGCGCCGGGGGGCAAACCGGCCTCTTCCCCATCTTCTACCTCTTGATTCTCTAACTTGCGCCATTTATTTTCCTTCTCTATCTAGAATGGAATATCGTCCGGCTCCACATCCATCCCGCCGCTTCCTTCTGGCGACCGCTCTTCATTGCCACCTTCATATTTATCTTCGGAGAGCGGTGCCAGTCCCCGCCGGTCCAGAAAAATCACCTTATTCGCCACTACTTCCGCGCGGGAGTGCGGCTGGCCGTCCTGCCCTTCCCAGCTCCGGGTATGGATTCTGCCTTCCGCGTAAACCAGGCGCCCTTTGGTCAGGAACTGGTTACACTGTTCTGCCAGCTTGTTCCAGGCGACCACGCTAAACCACTCGGTTTCCTGTTTTCGCTCGCCTTCGGGAGTGGTGGAGACCCAGTTTGTCGCCACGCGAAAAGAGGTTACCGGCTTGCCGCTGGGGGTGAAGCGCATTTCCGGCTCTCCGCCCACGTTACCGATGATTATCAGCTTATTCAAGCTCGGCATTGCCCTTTACCTCCTGTCACCCTGCCCCTGAACGGCATTCTTTCCGCGGCGGACAGCTACCCGTTTTAACTGCCCACTCTTATCAGAAGGTGCCGCAAGACATTCTCCGCTATTTCCAGGTTCCCTTCCAGCCCCTTGCTCCACCCCGGTTCCATCTTGAACCGCGTGAGCACGTAGTTACCTTCCTGACAGCGCTTGATGGGATAAGCCAGCCTGCGCTTGCCCCACCTCTCTTCTTCGGAGATAACACCACCGTTACCGGTAATGTATTGTTTCACATTGCCGGTGGTGTTTTCGAGAGCTTCTTCATCCACTTCCGGGCTGATAATGTATACCAGCTCGTAATCACGCAGTCTGCCGTTTTCTTCTTGCGGGGTCTCCTGAGTTTCTTTACCAGACGTCATCTACTTCCCTGCAATTTTTATTGACCATTATAACACAAAGCACAAGACATAAACAATACTGCTCCGGGGAGGTCTCACCGGCAGCGACCGACCAGCCGGGTGATGGCAGAGAGGGGAGGAAGAAGCCGTTCCGGCAGCGGAAAGCCAGCTACAGGCCACCACGGCAACGGAACGGCAGGAGATTGCCGGCCAAAAGCGGAGAGAGCAGCGAGGCCGGCCGGGGGTACGGCAGGAACTAGCCGCTTTTTGCCCGCCACCGGCGCGGGTGCCAGCCTAACCTTCTCCGTCGCAGCCGCGTGACCGGGGCCGGTTCTGCAGCTCCGGTGGCTTCCGGCTGCACCAGGCGTACGTAGATGGCTTCCGCTATCTCCCGGTCCACAGCGAACTGTGACTCGTTAATCTTAAAGACGAAAGAAGGAAAATTCTGAATAAGGCTTATCGCCGCCCCGGGCATGATACCCATCGCCATCAGTTTCTGTAGCTGGCCCGAGTCCGGAGCGTAAACGTAGGCCACTTTACCGCTCTGCCCCGGTGCCAGCCCGGAAAGAGCGGAGACGAGCTTGCGCGCCGGCGTCCGCTCCTGCCGACAGCACCTTCCCGGCGGTATCGGCTTGCCGTGCGGACATATCTTGGGATGACCAAGCAGGGTACAGATGCTTTCGTCCAGGCCACGGTCGAGCAGGTGCTCGAACTTGCACGCCTTCTCGTGCATCAGCGTACCTCCGGCCCCCAGGACGTCCGCCAGCAGACGTTCCGCCAGCCGGTGCCTGCGGACGACGTTGCGCGCCGCGGGACGGCCTTTTTCGGTCAGGGTTATCTTTTCATCGGTCAGGGAGACGTAGCCGGCCCGGACCAGTTGTTCGATTGCCTCATTATCCCCGGCGTCCGTTCCTTCCCGGTCCAGAGAGCTTTCTCCGCTTTCTTCACCGTTAATCCAGAGCGTTTCCAGGAGTTCTTCCGCTTTTTCATCAATCTGCATGCCGTTTCTTCCTCCAGGCCCTGAAGGCCTTGATCAGTTTCGGTTCTTGCGGTATATCATAGCCGCAATTGGGACACCGCACCAGGTGGCAGTGCCCGGACATGGGACAACCTCCGCAGGCGCTTTTGACGCTGTTTTCCTCAAAGCGGTAACCGCAGAGCGGACATTTCACAGTGACACCCCCAGGTTAACCAGGACCAGGTTGAGCAGGTATCCTACCAGAAAGGCAAAGGGAAAGATAAAGGCGGTAATGCCCAGGGCGGTTTTAACGCCTCTCTCCCGCAGCATCACCAGGAACTGGGCGATGCAGGGGATGAACAGGGTCAGAATCACGGCGGTGACGACCAGGGGTACCCCTTCCAGCAGGCCGGAAGCGTGCAGGTCATAGAGGCCAGCCGCGCCAAAGTCACGCCGGAAGAACCCGTAAAGAAAGACCACCGCCGTCTCCAGAGGCAGGCCAACAGCTCTCACCAGCGGTTCCAGTGCGCTGATGACCACATTAAAAATACCGGTCAGGCTGCCCGCCCAGAGCAGGACACTGGCCAGGATAAACAGGGGAAGCACCTCTATGAAATACCACTGCAGACGAGTGTAGGTCTTGACCAGCACGTTGGCGAGCTTGGGCGGCCGCAGCGGGGGCACCTCAATGTAGAAGCTGGCCCTTTTTCCGGGAATGATGCGGGACGCGAGGTACCCCACCAGCAGGAACACCAGCGCCACCGCGCCCATCCAGATGACCAGCGCTAGCCCGTTTCCGGACAGAATGGCGAAGATGACTCCGAGCTGTGCCGAGCAGGGAATGGCCAGGGCCAGAAGCAGGGTGGTGATGACTCTTTCCCGTTTTGTTTCCTGGGTCCGCGTCACCAGGGTGGCCATGGTATCACAGCCGAAACCGAGCACCACCGGTATCACCGCCCGTCCGCTCAGCCCGATAACTTTAAATACCCGGTCGATAAGCATCGCCAGGCGCGGCAGGTAGCCGCTGTCCTCGATTACGGAAAAAACGATAAAAAAGGTGGTCACGATGGGCAGGATGATGGCGATGGCGTAGCTCAGCCCCAGGGTGATAATCCCGTATTCACCGACGAAGAGATCACGCAGCCAGGTAACGGGTATAAAGCGGTCCGCCAGACCGGTTACCCACGGATTGAGCCACTCCCCGAAAACGGTGCTCTCGATAAAATCTACCAGTGTGCCGGCACCAAAAACCCCGACGAACTGGTAAAGACCGAAATAAAGAATGACGAGCAGGATGGGGATACCGGTCAGCGGTCTCATCATCGCCCGGCTGAGCCGTTCGGCAAGTCCGGCGCCGGCCCTTTCCTTTTCGGTTACCGCTGACGCCAGCAACTCCCTGGCCCGGCGCTGCCGCTGCAGAGCGATGACGTAGCTGAGCGGCTGGTTGTACGCTTCGCCCGTCCCGGTGACTATGTCCCGGATGGACGCGTAGCGCGGTCCTTCCCGTTTTTTTACCTCTCGCTCCATCCAGGAATCACCCTGTAAGAGGAGCAGCGCCACCGCCCTTCCGGAAATGGCGTAGTCCCCTTTCAGCAGGTCTTCAATCCGGGCCAGCGCTGATTCCAGCGTTTGGTCATACCGGAACCGCGCCGGAGCGGTCTCTAACACACTCAATCAGTTTCCTCCTCAAGGTTTCCATACCCCGGCCGGTGGTGGCCACGGTACCGGCTACCGGCACACCCAGCTTCGTTTCGAGTTCAGCGGCATCAATCTCCATCCCGGCCGCTTCCACTTCATCCATCATATTCAGGTCCAGGACAACGGGCAGGCCGGCCTCGATGAGCTGAAAGGTCATCGGCAGCATCCGCTCCAGGTTCTTGGCGTCCACCACGTGCAGGACTACCTCCGGTTTTTCTTCCAGCAGTATCAGCCGGGCTACCCGTTCTTCTTCGGTAATCGGGAGCAGGGAATACATCCCCGGTGTATCCACAACCTCCATTTCTTTCCCTCCCAGCTTCGCCTTTCCCCGGGTGACGTTAACCGTGGTCCCGGGGTAGTTGGAGACGGTGACGTAGGCGCCGGTAAGCCGGTTAAAGATGACGCTCTTGCCCACGTTGGGGCTTCCCACGATGGCCATTTTCTCCAGGGCGCTATTTTCCCGGCGGGAGCCGTCTCCGTGACAGCCGCCGCCCGTGGCAGGGACAAACCCTCGCAATACCTGCCGCCAGCGGGACATTTCACTGTACTCCTTTTGCTATCGTCAAATCTTCTTCCCTTCCGTTATCATCATGTCCTGGACACCGGCCGGAAATAGCAACCGGCGCCGGCAATCAGGCTGACCAGCACCACCAGTCCGGTGCCCGTCCAGACGTGCCGGAAAGCCGTCCGGTTATCCGATTGCACCAGGTAGGCCAGGATAATCCCGAGATAAGCGCCGCTTCCAGCCCCTCTCTCAGCGTAATCAAAAGTGAACCAAGCATCCTCTCTTTCCTTCCTCCCCCTGCAGAAAAACCATTGTAAGGTAGTAATGCCTGTTGTTAGCAATAATCCGGGTAAAAAATTACCCTTTTTTCCGGCGGCAGCGCCCGCAATAGCCGATCATATTGACCTCGGTGGCCGTAATGTCAAAGTCTTTCACCGCCGGCACGTTCTCTCTCAGGTAGTCCGATAATGGATAGTTGAACTCCACCACCCGGCCGCAACCCAGACACTTCAGGTGATGGTGTTCCGTCGATGGTTTAGCCTCGTAGTGGTGATGGTTTTCATCGAAGTGGAGTTCGTCCACCAGTTCCAGTTCCTTCAGCACGTTCAGGGTTCGGTACACGGTGGACAGGCTCAGCCGCGGCTCCTTTTCCCGGGCCTGGCGGTAGATTTCATCAGCGTCCAGGTGCCCGTGTCCGCGCCTGATGATACTCATAATCAGGGCGCGCTGACTGGTTACCCTCCTTCCCGCGCGGTTCAACATCTTTTTTTCCGTTACCGGCATTCCGTTACACTCCACAGTTAAATATGCTAATGATAATCACTTGCAATAACATTATAGAATGCCTGCCGCTTCTCTGTCAATACCCATCCCGGAAATTTTTTAGAAGAGCCGGAAAAAGCTCAGAGCGATGCCAGCGCCTTCCTGATTCGCGGCATGGCTCTACCGGTGGCCTCCCTTCCCAGCCGGATACACTCATGGGTTTTGCGGAAGTCACCGGCGCTCAGGTCTTTCAGCAGCGGTTCTATGGCGACGTCAGCCCCTTCCATGCTTTCCCGCACCAGTGAATGGGCGTTAATGTACAGCGTCTGCATCAGGACGTGAATGATGCCCGGCTCTTTCCGGCGCCCCTTTTCCTCCCCCGTCCGGCGGGCACGGTCGGCAACGTCCGGCATCACGTTCACGGCGATGACGAAATCCGCCCCCATCTTCTTCACCACGCTTACCGGCACCGGGTTTACCAGACCGCCATCCACCAGGTACCGTCCGCTATTCTTCACCACCGCGAATATCGCCGGCAGCGATATGCTGGCCCGGACCGCCTCCGGCACGGAGCCGCGATTGATGACCACCTCCTCACCGGTGTCAATATCCGCCGCCACGCAGGCGAAAGGTATTTTTAAATCACTGAACCTGACATCTCCGCCGATAAAAGAGGTGATAAGGTCTTTTATTTTTTTACCCTTGATGAAGCCGCTCCGGGGCAGGGAGGGGTCAATGAAGCGGGGGAGGCGGTATTTTTCCAGCTCCAGGGCGATGCGCACCATCTCCGGAGCGGTCTTGCCGCAGGCGTAGAGCGCCCCCACCGCCGCCCCGGCGCTGGTGCCGGCGATCATATCCACCGGGACACCTTCCCGCTCCAGGGCTTCCAGTACGCCGACGTGCGCCATCCCCCGGGCGGCGCCACTGCCCAGCGCCAGGCCGATTTTCTTACGCCGCATCTTTCCTCTTCTGCGTTAACCGGTGAAACGCCTTTGTCCGGCTAGCCCCACAGGTCCTCGATGTCTCTTTCCGCCTGTTCCTTGTCCACCGCCGGACTGCGGGCGGCCAGTTCCCGGTAAGACTCGGCAGAGCCGTATTCCCTGGTTTTGACCACCACCGGCATCGGCAAAGCGTGGCCGAAGATGAGCGCCTGCTGCTTGGAGTCCAGCCGGGAAAGCACCGCTTTCAGGGCGCTCTTTCCGGAGACTCCGGCCAGAACGCTATCGATATCCCGCTCGTTGTCCAGCAGGCAGGTAATCTTGGTCCCCATCTGGGACATTACCTCGCTGTCGATACCGCTGGGACGCTGGTCAATCACCAGCAAACTGACGTTGTATTTCCGCATCTCGCGGGCGATAACCCCGAAGATGGTCTGCCCGGCCACTTCCGGATTGAGAAAGCGGTGCGCTTCCTCGATGGTTATCACCAGCGGTGTGGGTCTGGCAGCGTCACCGCCCATCGCCTTCTCCATCCGGTCACGGTACTGGGCGTGAATGCGCCGGGTGAGCAGGTTCGCCACCAGGATATAGGCGGTGATATCCGTGTAGCGCCCGAACTCCAGGACCACGTTCATACCCCGGTCCAGGTGGTCGATAATGCTTTTCACCGCGTTGGCCGGCGCCTTCGGCTCGATGAAGGCCAGGCGCTGGATGGTGGCCAGTCCCCGCCTCAGGTTCTGGAAAGTGCTCTCGTGGATACTCATTTCCTTCAGCAGTTCGGCGGTCTCCTCCGAGTCCGTCAGTTCCAGAGCCCGTCCCAGCCAGCTTCTGCCGAAACGACGGCGCAACTGATAGATGGCCTCGACGGCCGGCTCGGTCAGGTTAAGCGTCTGGCGCAGCAGCACCATATCCTCCGGCTCAATCTCATCGTAGCCGATACGGACCGTAAAATCGGTGCTGACTTTCCGCCGCCGGGAACTCTCTTCATCGAGGGTGAACACGGCCACACTGGACGGGAAAAGCTGCTTGAGCGCCTTGACCGAACGGCCACCCTCGCTGGTGCCTTCCCAGCCGTACTCGTTATGCATATCGAATATCAGGTTCACCGAGGCGCTTTTCTGGAGCATGCCGATAAGCAGCATCCGGGTGAGGAAAGTCTTGCCCGTCCCGCTTTTGCCGAAGATGCCGTTCGACCTTTTTACCAGCTCCGGCAGGTCGAGGCAGATTCTGGTCTCCATATCCAGCGGCGTGCCGATGTAGAACCGCCGCTCGTCCTCGCCGCCGAAGACCAGCTCCACGTCCGACTGGGAGGCGAGATTCACCGTCGAGAAGTGACTGGGCACCGTTTTTACCGGCCGGGGTCCTTCGACGAGGTCGGCCGCCTCCCCACCGATGGTCAGCATGGGCGCCACGTGCAGCGAGCCGAAAGTGCTGGTCCCGGCAAGGACCTCGGTGAGGAAGGGGTCGGATACGTCCGGCGGCGTCAGGGTGAGCCGCTGGTCCGTCACGCCCAGGCTGATATCGGTAATCATGGCAAAGAAGCGCTGTTTTTGCCCCTCGATGGTGACGTAGCGTCCCACCGCCATATCCTCCACGGATACCTCTCCGTCCAGCTTTACTTCAACGCCGCTCTCCAGCGAGCCGGCGACGACGATGCCGAGTCGCTCGCTCATTTCAGCCTCCCCAGAATCGATTTCAACTGCTGGAACTGCCCGCCGAGCAGAACGGCCAGCTCTTTCCCCGCTCCCACCAGGTAGGCGCGGGGGTCATCCTGCGCCCGGCTCATCTCCCGCAGGGTGGCGGCTACCAGTTCCTCCACGGAGACCGGGAGCCGGCTGTTCACCAGAATACCGAGGAAGTCATAAGACTGCCCGAACTCTCTTGTCTCCTCCGCGCCGCAGCGGTAGACGAAGCCGTGGATGCGGGCGGGGCGGGGAGGCAGGTAGTGATTGAACTTTTTCCCCCGCCGGTGTCCCGCCACCAGAACACTGAACTCGCTTCTCAGTAGCTTCAAAAGCTGGGGGCTGGCGCGGTAGATATCCTCTTCACTGGCCTCGTCTCTGCCCCGCGCCAGCGGCCGCCGTCCCGGCTCCAGGCTGCCGGTGGCGGCGTGGTAAACGATTCCGTAAAGGTCAGTCTCCCCGTCCCTGGCCCTGACCAGGCTGCCCAGCGGCGGCGACTGATAAAGCTCGTAGCACTCGGCGGTGAATTCGGTACTGCTGGCCTCGATAATCTCACCGATTCTGTCCACAGTTTCCGCTCTATTTTCTATGGCCCCTCACCCCCTTTATATTTCTGAAGAACACGTTCCCATTTCCCAGATGGGAAAAGGAGAATTTTGGAATCCCTCTCAGGGCCATTTCACCTTACCGCCATTCCCAAGAAGTACGGCCAGACCACAATGCCGAGAATAATTTTCCACCAGACCAGCCCGGCGAAAGCGATGGTGAAGAGCCAGCCAGCGAACCAGAACATCCCTGCCAGCGGAGATGTCCCCACCCCACCCCCGGTCTTGTTTTCTGGTGTCATATCGCCTCCTTCAATGAAACGCGAGTTTAGCCCACCTAAACCCACCGCGTTCTTTTACTGAAACTCTTGGCGGAGGTAAGGGTGGGAATTTTCTCTTCCAGGCAGAGTGCTTCCACCAGCCGCCAGAACTCTTCCCTGTCCGCGCCGGTGACCACTGCCTGCTCGTGGGCCTCCGCCAGCGCTACCGGGTAGCCCTGTCCGCGCCGACACTGGTCCAGCACCAGCGCGTGGGTCAGGCCGAGCACCTCTTCGTTTTCCGCCACCCAGCGCGGTACCTCCACGCGGGCAACCTCGTCCCCCGCCCGGAGATAGAAGAACTGCACCTGGTGTTCTCCGTAACGCTCCCGGATGATTCTGGACGGGCTGATGAACCGGCCGGATCTCTCGCCGTCGGCGAGCAGGTTCGAAAACAGGTCGCGGTCTCTCACTCCGGCCACGACATCGCACTCCCGCTCTTTCCCCGGCGGGCAGTTACGGTCGCAGTCGGCCGGCTCGTAGGGACAGAGCGCCACCCGCAGCGCGTTGACCACGTCAGTGCTGCGCGGGAAGCTGATATAGCTGGCCACGGCCAGTTTCCGATCCCGGTTCAGCCTCCTGATTTCTTCCAGGCAGTCCAGGAAGCCGTCCGTGAGCAGCACTTCGGTGACGAACTCGGGATAAGCTTCCAGCCCCCAGAGAATGAGCGAGCCATCAAGCAGCGCCAGACCGGTACTGCCCGGAGGCATGCCGGCAGCGAGCCCGGCGAGACGGCGGCATTCCTCGACACCGCGCTTGATGCCCAGCAGCGTGCCTTCCACGGGCTGTTCCCGCCCCCGGCTGGCGGTGGGTGCAATCACCAGATCCACGTCATCGGCGTACAGCCGGGGAGAGCTTTCCAGGGCAGCGTCCGGCTCCGCTCCGTAGCGGAGGACGGCCGACCCCACATTTATCAGGTAGCACCGCGCCGAGCGGTGGCGGTCGACATCGATATGCGAGCCGTCGGCGGCGATGACACTGAATTCATCGGGGACGGGCGGCGCCGGGTGCCGGCTGGCCAGCTTCTCCACAAGTCCGGCTACCAGCCAGGTGGTCCGGCTTTCCGCAGCTTTTCTTTGCAGCTTCTCCAGGTCAAGCGCTCCGTCGTTGATGACTTCCATGGCGCTCTGGAGCCGCTTCTCTCTTTCTTCCCGGTCGTCCCTGAGGCGGGATACCATTCGGCCCACCTGCGGAGCGACCCTGCTCAGGTCCAGTGACACCGCTCTGCTCCTCTTTGAGCAAATTATAATTCTTCAGGGTAACTATCTCAAGCCGCCGTTTTCCGGATTTTATTTGCATATGGCTGTTCCGGGCTTAACTCACCCCTGGCCTTCTCCAGCCTGAAACGTCGGCGGGAGACGCCTGCTCCCGACTGGAGAGGGGAATATGGGGGGTGAGCAGGAAAAGCAAACAGAAGCAAACAGGCCATTATCCGCCCCGGTTAAGGTTTACACCGGGGAGATTCAACAGGAGGAGTAGTGCTATAATGGGTCTAAATCCAGCTTCAGGCCAGAATAAACGTTCTGTACCGGGGGGTGTCCGTGCTTCCGATATTACTCAGCGTGGTGGTTATCTCGCTCTCCGGGGCCATGGCCCCGGGCCCGATGTTCGCGGTTACCCTGGCCAAGAGCTACCGCTCCCCCTGGGCGGGTGCCCAGATATCCCTGGGGCACGCTATCATCGAGGTCCCGCTGATATTGCTCATCTACCTGGGTTTTTCCAGTTTCTTCGAGGCGGAAGGGTTCCAGTTCGCGCTCAGCGTCATCGGCGGCGGCATGATTATCTGGCTCGGCGTCTCCCTGTTCCGCGCCCGTAACGAGGTGGTCAGAAAAGGCAACGAGTCCCCCTACAACGCCTACGTGGCCGGCATTCTCACCAGCGGGCTCAATCCTTTCTTCCTGCTCTGGTGGGCGACCATCGGCAGCATGCTCATCATGCGGATGGCCCCCTTCGGCATCAACGGCCTGCTCACTTTCGCCATCGTCCACTGGTCGACCGACCTGGTCTGGCTGAGCTTCATCTCCGTGCTGGTCTACCGTACCCATGCGCTTTGGGGGCAACGGTTGCAGGAGTGGCTGTTCAGCGTCGTCAGCCTGCTGCTCGCCGGTTTCGGCGTCTGGTTCCTGGTATCGGGCATTCTGCTGGTAACATAGGAGGGCACAAATGAGCACCGGCTACGTTTATCACCCCGTCTATCTGGAGCATGACACCGGTTACCACCCGGAGAACGCGCGCCGGCTGGAGGCGATTGTCTCCCACCTGGAAGAGACCGGCCTCACCGGGCAACTGACCCAAATCGAACCGCGGGCGGCCACCCGGGAGGAGCTTTCCCTGGTGCATTACCCGCGGTATATCACGCGCATCGAGGAGGCAGCACGGAGCGGGGGCGGCCACCTCGATGCCGACACGGTGATGTCTGCGCGCTCTTATGAGGCGGGCCTTTATGCCGCCGGCGGCGCCCTCCGCGCCGTGGGGGCCGTGATGGACGGCACCGTGGACAGCGCCTTTGCCCTGGTCAGGCCTCCCGGCCACCACGCCACTCCCGGCCGGGCGGGCGGCTTCTGCCTGTTCAATAACATCGCCATCGCCGCGCGGTACGCGCGGGAAAAACACGGGCTGGAGCGCATCCTCATCATCGACTTCGACGTACACCACGGCAACGGCACCCAGGACGTCTTCTATGATGACCCGCAGGTGCTCTACGTCTCCACCCACCAGTACCCGCACTTCCCGGGCAGCGGGAGCGTCGGGGAAATCGGCGCCGGCCGGGCTGAGGGAGCTACCATCAACGTGCCGCTGCCGGCGGGCGCCGGGGACAACGAGTACGGGGAGGTCTTTTCCCGGATAATCGCTCCTGCTGCCGTGCGTTTCCGGCCCCAGCTCATCCTGGTATCCGCCGGCTATGACGCCCACCACCGGGACGAGCTGGCCATGATGCAGGTCAGCGTTACCGGATTCGCCGCCATGGTAAAGACGATAAAAGAACTGGCGGAACACCTGACCGGGGGACGGCTGGTCTGTTGCCTGGAAGGGGGATATCATCTCTCCGCCCTGGCCGCCTCGGTAAAGGCCACTTTTGACGTGCTTCTCGGCAGGGAAGAAATCGAAGACCCGCTGGGAAAATCTCCGTTCACGCGGGCGCCGGATATTTCCGCGCTCCTCAGCAAGCTAGAGGAGCTTCATAGCCTGGTCTAGCGCTTCTTCTGCCGCCGCTCCGGCGGCACCGGGCATTTTTCGCAGTCCTCCCGGCACGGCTCCACGTGGATGGTCAGGCTGGCGCGCTTCAGCTTGCTCTTGACGTCCGCCTCCAGGTGGTCACACATTTTATGGGCTTCCGCCACGCTGATATCCCGGGGCATAACCAGATGCAGGTCAATGTAGCGCCGGTTTCCCACCCGGCGGGTGCGCAGCGCGTGAAAATCCACCAGCTCACCGACGTGCTCCATAATGGCGGACCGGATGATGTTTTCTTCTTCCTCAGGCAGCTTCACATCGGTGAGATCGTAAACCGCTTCCCGCAGGGTGAGATAGGCGGTGCGCACAATCAGCACCGCTACCAGCAGCGCCGCGATGGAATCAAGGATGCTCTGTCCGGTGAGCCGTACCAGGACCAATCCGACCAGTACCGCCACCGAACTGAGGACATCAGCGAACATATGGCGGGCGGTTGCCTCCAGGGCCATCGATTCGCTGGTCCGGGCCACCCGGTAGGCCCGGGCGGCCACCGCCCCGTTTATCACCACCGCCGCCGCCGTCACCCAGATGCCCAGAGTCACCATTTCCAGGGTACCGCCGCTGATGAGGCGGTTTACCGCCTCGTAGGCGATGGCGCCCGCCGCCAGGAATATCAGCCCGGCGATGACGGCGCTGGCAATACTCTCCACCTTGCCATGACCGAAGCTGTGTTCCCGGTCCGGCGGTTTACTGGCAATCCGGATTCCGATATAGCCGATGATAACCCCGGAAAAATCAATCAGGCTGTGAACGGCATCGGCGCGGATGGAGATACTGCCGGTGATAACGCTGGCGGCCGCCTTAAGGGCGATGAGCAGTCCTACGGAGAGAATGGAAAGTCTGGCGACGCCGCGCGGGGTAGCAAACACTTCCGACCACCCGTTTCAAGCTTTTGTCCGGAGCAGGGGGAGCCAGCGCAGAAAGCGGCCCCATTCTCCTTTATCCCAGACCACCAGCAGTGTCGGCGCGATGAATACGGAACTGAAAGTGCCGGCGATAATGCCGATGATGAGCACGGCCACGAAGTTTTGAATAGTCGCCCCGACGAAGAAGAACAGGGCCAGCACCACGATTAGCGTGGTCAGGCTGGTATTGATGGAGCGTCCCAGCGCCTCCACCAGACTGTTGTTGACTACCGTCTCGAACTTCAGGTGTTCGCTTATTTCCAGGTTTTCCCGTATCCGATCGAAGATAACCACCGTGTTGTTCACGCTGTAGCCGATAACCGCCAGGATACCGGTAATGAACATCAGGTTAATCTGCCAGTTCAGGATACCGCCCAGGATGGAGAAAACGCCCATCGCCACCAGCGCGTCATGCGCCAGGGCGATTATGGCACAGGTACCGTAATGGAGAGGCTTGGGCATACGGCGGAAAGCCCAGGTCACGTAAAGCAGTATCCCCACCGCCGCCACCACTACGGCGATGGTTGCCGTGCGCGCCGTTTCCTCCGCAATCAAAGGCGATACCGAGGAGAACTCCAGTTCGGCGAGATTGCCGAAGCGCGCTTCCAGCCCGCTTTCCAGATCCGCCTTGCCATCGAGGTCCAGCTGGTGGGTGCGTATCAGATAATCGCCAGCCCCGGTGCGCTGGATGATGGCTTCGTCGTAGCCCAGCGCGGTCAGCTCCTCCGCCAGCTGTTCCTGGGCCACTTCCTGCTCGAAGTCCACCGTGAGCAGCGAACCGGCGCTGAACTCGATGCCGGACTTCAGGCCCACCGTGAGCAGGGAAATCACCCCGATGAGCAGAACCACGCCGGAGATGAGAAAGAACCGAAACCTCTTACCGACAATATCAAACATCGCTCTTCTTCCTGACACTGACGCTGAACAGCGGGGTGTGCCTCGATAGGGGAGTACCCACGAACAGGCGCAGCAGGGTACGGGTAACCACTATGGCAGTAAACATACTCACCGTGATGCCGATGCCCAGGGTAATGGCAAAGCCTTTCACCGGCGCGCCGCCGACGATGCTGTTACCCACCCAGAACAGGATTATGCAGACGATAATGGTGGTGATATTGCTGTCCCGGATGGCCGTCCAGGCCCGGTTAAAGCCGGCCTCGATGGCAGCGCCCAGGGTCCGGCCGGCCCTGATTTCCTCTTTCATCCGCTCGAAAATGAGCACGTTGGCGTCTACCGCCATACCGAGGGAGACGATAAAGCCACCCAGCCCGGCCAGGGTGAGGGTTACCGGCCAGAGCTTGAAGATGGCCAGTATCAGCGCCCCGTAGAATATCAGCGCCAGGCTGGCCAGCACGCCGGAGAGACGGTAATAGGCCATCATAAACAGCATCACCAGGATTATCCCGATTATCCCCGCCTCCACACTCATATCGATAAAGTCAGCCCCCAGAATGGGGGACACCGTCTGGTCATAGATGGGATTCAGCGGCAGCGGAATGCGCCCGGCGTTCAGCAACTGGGAAAGCTCGGTGGCTTCTTCCAGGCTCAGACCGTCTATCTGTCCGCGCTCGGTAATCCGGGAGCGCACCACGGGGGCAATCGGCTGGCCCTCGTCACCCAGCAGCGGCTCACCGCTCAGGAAAATACCCAGCGGCTCGCCGATAAGGCGTCCGGTAATCTGGCCGGAAAGCTGGCTCCCTTCCTCGTTCCATTCGAAAATCAGCAGCACCCGGCCAAAGTCATCCGTGGTGACGTAGGTGTTCTCTTCAAAGTAGGCGCTGGTGAGCTCTTTCTTCTCGCCGTCGACGATGCCGGTGGCCGGCACCCATTCCACCCCCCCGTCCGGGGTCTCTTCCAGCTCCCGGAACTCGAGCAGCGCCGTCTCGCCGATGAGGCGTTTGGCTTTCTCCGTCTCGCTGATACCGGGCAGCTCCACCAGGATGCGGTTCTCGCCCTGCTTCTGAATTACCGGTTCGGTGACACCGAAGACATCGATTCTCTTCTCGATAACGGCAATGGCGCCGTCAATAGCCTCTTCTTCCGCACCCGGCTCAATGGCAGAAAAGTCAGCCTGGTAGACCATATGGATACCGCCCTGCAGGTCAAGCCCCAGCCGCATCCCCTCGCGTCCGAACAGGGGATTAAACAGGGCGGTAACGGAAAAGGCAAAGATGGCCAGTATGATTACCAGTACCAGTGTGTTTTTGCGCATCAACTATCTACCTGAACTCTTCTCATTACCGGGAAAGGATGACGCCAGCAACCGCTCCAGATAAGCCAGGGCTTCTTCCCTTGTGGACACCTCTCCGCCGGCCTGCGCCTCGCTCACCGCCCCCAGCAGCTCCCCGATGCGCGGGCCCGGATTAAGTCCGAAACACTCCATTATATCATATCCGTCAACAATTTTGGGGGGGACCGCCGGCGCTTCTTCGGCAAAACGCCGCTCCAGCACATAGGCCACCGTGGCCGTATGTTCCCGCCAGCCGGACTCCCGCAGGTCAGGCCCCCGTGTTGCCAGGTGGTCTGCCAAGCTGAGAAAAAGGATGTCTATGCCCGCTTCCCCGGTATCACGGAAGTAGCGGTAAATCGCCCGGCGGGAGGGAAGTCCCTCCTGGCTCATCTGGGTAGGCCGCAAATGGTTTCGCACCATCATTTCCGCCAGCTTTATCTCCCGGCTGCTAAAGCGCAGCCTCTCCAGAATACCGGCCACGGTTCTGGCTCCCTCCCCGGGGTGACCCAGGAAACGCATCCGTCCGGAGGCATCAATAGCCCTGGTCTGGGGCTTGGCGATGTCATGGAGCAGCGCGGCCAGCTTGAGCATGGTCCCCCGGGTGCTGCCGCGGCTGACCTCCCGGTTAAAATGCGCCGCCAGTTCATCATTCCAGGGAACCGCCGCCAGGGCCTCCTCGCCGGCGTACTCCCACTCCCCCTGCCGGAGCAGGAACTCCGCGGCGCCTGCCGTCTTTATGGAGTGCTCCAGGACGCTCCAGTAATGCTCCCCGGGCTGTTCCACACCGGCCGCCGGCGCCAGCTCCGGAACTACCGCCCGGAGCAGCTTCAGCTCGTCGAGGTAGGCCAGGAAGCGGTCCGCCCCGGTGCCGGCCAGCAGCCGGAGCAGCTCGTCCCTGACCCGCTCTCCGGCGACATCTCCAATCAAACCGGCGGACTGTTTGAGCAGTCTTTCCGTCTCGCTGTCAATATTGAAACCGAGCTCCGCGGCCAGGCGCACCGCCCGGAGCAGCCGGAGCGGGTCCGCCCGGAAAGCCTCCGGGGAAACCGCCCGGATGAGCTTGCGCGCCAGGTCGTCCTGCCCGTGAAAAGGGTCTATCAGCGCCGGTGACCGCGGCCGGCGTGCAAACTCCCCGATGTCTACCGCCATAGCGTTAATGGTAAAATCGCGCCGCGCCAGGTCAGCGTCTATGCCGTCCCGGAAAGTAGTAAAATCAAGCAGCAGCTTCTCACCGGACGGCGTTACCCGTTCCCCGAGCACCACCCTGGCTATCCGGTGCGCGCTGTCCAGGAGCACGTACCGGCCGCCAACATCCGCGGCCACTCTCCGCGCCAGCTCCGGCGCATCCGCGTCCACGGCGATGTCTATATCCGCCGTCTCCCGCTTCAGCAGCCGGTCTCGCACGAAGCCGCCCGCCAGGTACCCTTTTACCCCCTGCTGAATGAGAAAACGGTTGACTCTGGTCATTAGCTCCGGAATACCCGCTCTGGTAGACAGTGCCAACGCCACCACCCCTCTAAAAGATGCGTACGTTTCACTATACAACGCACCGCTCGTTTTATCAAACCTGACGGGCTGTTTCTGGTTTTATCCGGCTCTGGTCTCTGGCGTCATTGCAAAGAATCGGGAGACCCGGCGGCAATCCAGATTCGATAGAGATTGCTCCGCTGCGCTCGCAATGACAAACGGAAAAACAACGGCACGCAAATAAAGCCCTGTTTTCCACCACTTGCAACCCGCCCGGCAGTAGCCCATAATTACTTTCAGGGCTTATGGACAGAGAGGTACTGAAAAACCGGGAGAACCGGGTGGCAGAGCTTATCACCGGCGCGGCCAGGGTGGTCTTCTTTACCGGCGCCGGAATCAGCACGGAATCAGGCATCCCTGATTTCCGCAGCCCCGGCGGTATCTGGGAGCAGCTGGACCCGGAAGACTTCACCTACCAGAAGTTTCTCAGCAGCGCCGAATCACGGAAAAAACACTGGCGGCTTCTCTGGGGCGGACGCATCGTTGCGGAAGCCCGCCCCAACCCCGCCCACATCGCCATCGCCGAGCTTTACCGCATGGGCAAAGCAGACTGCGTCATCACCCAGAACGTAGACAACCTGCACCAGCAGGCCGGCGTCCCCGGGGACAGGATATTCGAGCTGCACGGCAATATGCAGTCGGTGGTATGCCTGAACTGCGGCCGGCGCTTTTCCCTGCCGCGCATCAGGGCCCGGCTGGACAGCGGGGAAGAAACCCCTGACTGCGAGGTCTGCGGCGGCATATTGAAGCCGGATGTGGTCATGTTCGGCGAGGCGCTGCCGGAAGCGGTGCTCCGGGAAGCCGCCGCCCGCTCCCGCGAGTGTGACCTGTTTATCGTCGTCGGCTCCACGCTGGTGGTCTATCCGGCCGCCTATCTGCCCGCTTATGCCCTGGACGCGGGCGCCCGGCTGGTCATCATAAACCTCAGCCCCACCCCCTACGACGATGACGCCGATGTCCTCATCCCGGCCCGGGCGGGAGAGACGATGAGCGCCATAGCCGAAAAGGTAAAAGCACAAACCGACGGTTGATTTGCTCCGGTGGTCTGTTCTATAATTTGACCTGCGTGTGGAAGGGAGCCAGACTCTGGCGCGCGCCAGTAATGAAGCAGATGGGATTAAGCGGTAAAATACTCGCCGGAGACGTTTCCGCCGCCGCCCGGCTCATCAGCGGCATCGAAGACGAAGCGCCAGAAGCTCTCGCCGAGGTGAGCCAGCTTTATCCCCGGACCGGTAACGCCTACGTAATCGGCATTACCGGGTCTCCCGGCTCCGGCAAGAGCACGCTCACCGGTAACCTCGTCTCCCACTTCCGGACCAGGGAACTGACCGTGGGCGTGATTGCCGTGGACCCCACCAGCGCGTTTACCGGCGGGGCGATTCTGGGTGACCGGGTGAGGATGCAGGCACACGGCGCGGATAAGGGGGTTTTCATCCGCAGTCTGGCCACCCGCGGCTGGGTGGGCGGGCTGGCGCGGGCTACCCTCGGCGTCATCCGGGTAATGGATGCCATGGGCAAGGACATTATCCTGGTGGAAACGGTGGGTTCCGGACAGATAGAGGTGGATATCACCCGGGCGGCAGACAGCACCATCATCGTCCTGGTGCCGGGCGCCGGTGACGAAATCCAGATGATGAAGGCGGGCATCCTGGAAGCCGCCGATATCTTCGTCATCAACAAGGCCGACCGTGGCGGTGCGGACGTAATGAAGACAGACCTGGAGACCATGCTCAAGGCAAAGGCAGCTTCTCCGGATACCTGGCAGCCGGACATAGTCCTGACCGAAGCCATCTATGACCGGGGTACCGCCGGGCTGGCCGCAGAAATCTTCCGCCACCGTGACTACCTGACTTCGAGAGGTGAGCTGACCGCGCGCCGCAGAGCCAGGATTAAACTGGAGCTTATGGAGACGATAGAAGGTTTTCTCAGAGACTATATCCACGATATTGATGCAGGTGATTACCTGGAAAAGCTGGTAGACACTTTGATGGAGAGAAAGACGGACCCCCGCTCCGCCGCCCGGGAAATCACCGGACGCCTGGCCGGAGACCTGCGCCGCCGGCGCGGCGGCGAATAGCGGAAGGAGAAGAGAATGGACTTCACCTTGAATGAAGAGCAGAAAATGCTGCGGACGATGGTGCGAGACTTTGCCGAGAAGGAGCTGGAGCCGATTGCGGCGCAGATAGACGAAGACGCCGCTTTCCCGGCGGAGAGCGTCCGGAAAATGGCGGAGCTCGGCCTGATGGGTATTCCCTTTCCGGAAGAATACGGCGGCATGGGCAGCGGTATGCTCAGCTTCGCCATCGCCGTGGAGGAAATCGCCCGCGTCTGTGCCTCCACCTCGGTTATTTACTTGGTCACCGCCGGGCTCGCCGCTCAGCCCATTTACCACTTCGGTAGCGAGGAGCAGAGACGCCGCTTCGTGCCGCCGCTCGCCGGCGGAGAGAAGCTCTCCTGCTTTGCCCTTACCGAGACCGGCGCCGGCAGTGACCCGGCGGCCATGGAAACCACCGCTACCCGCAAAGACGGCGGCTACCTGCTCAACGGCAGCAAGATTTTCATCACCAACGGCGCCGAGGCCGATATCATACTGGTCTTTGCCACCATGGACAAATCACTGCGCCACCGCGGCATCACCGCTTTCGTCGTGGAGAAAGACAGCCCGGGCTTTTCCGTGGGCAAGCATGAAAACAAGCTGGGGATAAGGGCCTCCTCCACCGTGGAGCTGGTCTTCGAAGACTGCTACGTGCCGGAGGAAAACCGCATCGGCAACGAAGGCGACGGCTTCAAAATCGCCCTGAACGCCATCGATGAAAGCAGGGTAATCGTCGCCGCGCAGGCGCTGGGCATCGCCCAGGCCGCCTACGAGAAGGCACTTGCCTACGCCAGGGAGCGCCAGCAGTTCGGCCAGCCTATCGCCAGTTTCCAGGCCATCCAGTGGATGCTGGCCGATATGGCCACCCGGATTGACGCCGCCCGCATGCTGACCTACCGCGCCGCCTGCCTCCAGGACAGCGACCAGTTCTTCGTCAAAGAGGCGGCCATGGCCAAGGTCTTTGCCGCCGAGACCGCCATGTGGACCGCCACCAGCGCCATCCAGATTTACGGCGGCTACGGTTACAGCAAGGAGTACCCCCTGGAACGCTACTTCCGCGACGCCAAGATAACCGAAATCTACGAGGGCACTTCCGAGATGCAGCGGCTGACCATCGCCCGCCAGATTATTCGTGAGGGATGAGGATATGAACAGCGAAAAGACCACCCGCCAGATCCTGGAAGAAAAGGCCGAACCGGGAGAGCGTATCCCTCTCTACAACCCGGAAGCGCTCAAGAAAATGGCCGGGGAATTAGAACGCTGGAAAAATAACGTGGTCAGGGAGCAGGACCGCCAGAACTGGACGTCAACTCCCCGTACCATCCTCGGTTCGGAAATCCCGCGGGAACTGCTCTACACCCCGCTCAATAACGCCGGGCTGGACTACCGGAAGGACCTGGGTTTCTCCGGAGAGGAGCCCTACACCCGCGGCATCCATCCCAATATGTACCGTGGCCGCACCTTTACCATGCGCCAGCTCTTCGGCGCCGGCTCCCCGGAGCAGTGCAACCAGCGGATGAGAAACCTGCTGGAACACGGCGCCACCGGCACCAACTGGGCGCTGGACCTGGCCACGGTGCAGATGTTTGACTCTGACGAGCCGGAAGCCAGGGGGCAGGTAGCCACGGTGGGGGTTCCCATCGATTGCGTGGAGGATATGGAGGTAATCTGCCGCGATATCCCCATTGATAAGGTCAGCGCCTCCATCGTCACCCACTACCCGCGGAATACCGCCATCACTTTCCCGATGTACCTGGTAATGGCGGAGCGCCGCGGCATCCCCTGGGAGCAGCTTGCCGGCAGCGTGCAGAACGATTTTATTATGGAAAGCCTGGTGCGCAGCGCTTCCGAATATATCCCGCCGCGGGACGACTTCCGCATCCAGTGCGACAACATCGAGTTTATCCGCCGGCACGTACCCAGATGGAACTACGTTACCCTGAACGGCTACAACCTGCGGGAATGGGGCACTTCCGGCGTCACCGAGATGGCCGTGGCCTTGGCCAACGGCATCGCCATCCTGGAGGAGATGTCCCGCCGGGGCCACGACATCGACTGGGTGGCGGAGCGGCTGGCTTTCTTCTGGGCGCCGGCCAATGACTTCTTCGAAGAGGTAGCCCGCATCCGGGCGGTGAGAAGGCTGTGGTACAAGATAATGAAATACCGCTTCGAGGCGAAAAAGCCACGCTCGATGTGGATGCGCTGCCACGTGCAGACCTCCGGCGTCTCCCTGACCCGGGAGGAGCCGATGAACAACGTGATACGTGCCGCCTACCACGCCCTGGCCGCCGTGCTCGGCGGGGCGCAGTCCCTGCACGTGGACTCGTACGATGAGGCCTACTCCGTCCCTTCCGAAGAAGCCTCCCTGCTCTCCCTGCGCACCCAGCAGATAATCGAGGCGGAGACCCAGGTCACCCAGGTGGTCGACCCCCTCGGCGGCTCTTTCTACGTGGAAGCGCTGACCGAGGAAATCGAAAAAAGAATTCTGGGCGAGGTGGACGAAATCGAGCGGCGGGGCGGCATCGTGGAGGTGGTGGCCAGCGGCTGGCTGCACCAGAAGGTCGTCCGGCACATAGAGCGCGAGCAGAGAATGATCGAGAGCGGCGAAATCAAGGTGGTGGGACGCAACTACCACCGCGACCCCAACCTGGAGATGCCCGATGTCCGGGTGCACGAGTACGATGAAAGCATCGCCCGGGAGATGGGGGAGAAACTGGCGAAGCTGAGAGAGCGGCGGGATAACGATAAGGTAAACCGGAGTCTGGCTGCGCTCAAAGAAGCCTGCCAGCGCGGCGACAACGTCATGGAGTACACCCTGGAATGCGCCCGGGCGGACGCCACCGAGGGCGAAATGCGCCGGGCCTTTATCGAGGCTTTCGGCTCCTGGAAGCCGCCGATCTACGTTTAGAAGCGAGAGGTCAAGACAAAATGGCGCAGAAAAAGAGTAAAGTAAAGGTGCTCCTGGCCCAGTTCCCCCTGGAAGCGCACAACCGGGGTGTCATCACCGTGGCCGGCATGCTCAAAGATGCCGGTATGGAGGTGGTGCTCATCGGCAACGAGTTGCCGGAGCGGATAATCGATTCCGCCATCCAGGAAGACGCGGATGTCATCGGCGTGAGCACCTACTGCGGCGGCGAGCTGGCCCTGGGTGCCGACCTTATGGCGAGCGCGGAAGAAAAGGGCATCAGGGACAGCGCCGTTTTCCTGCTCGGGGGTATCTTCCCGCCGGGGAACCGGGACAAGCTGAAAAAACTGGGCTTCAGCGGCGTTTTCCTCTCCGCCGAGCGCGACGAAATAGTCGCCTGCATCGAGGCAGCCCTGACGGAAAAGCGGGCGGCCGCTCAGTCTCCGGGCGCCTCGTAGAGCCGGACCACCGTCTCCCCTTCCACCACCAGCTTACCGTCCTGATTGGCGCAGGTGGTCCTGGCGGTGACGATTCCCTTGTCCTTGCGCACGCCGATTACCTCGACCGTGGCGGTTACGGTATCCCCTATTTTCACCGGCCGGAGAAACCGGCTGGAATGGGAAAGCAGGATAACCAGACCGGGAAGCCCGGCGGCGGCCGCCGAGATGAGCGATATGGCGATAACTCCGTGGGCAATTCGCCCGCCGAACGGCGTCTTCCGGGCGAACTCCTCGTCCAGGTGCACCGGGTTATGGTCCCCGGAGACTTCAGCAAACTGGCTAATGTCTTTCTCCGTAATCGTCTTGCGGTGCGTGGTGGTATAACCGATGTCCACGCCCAGCCTGTCCAAGATGGATGGCTCGTTTTCGGTCACGGTTCACCTCCTGCCACAGTTTTAATCATCCGGCACTTCCACTGATTCCCCGGCCATAATAGCCGCGCCCAGGGCGGTAACTATCTGGGGATGGGGCGGCAGCAGCAGCCTGACTCCCAGTCTTTCTTCCACCGCCCGGATAAGCCCGGTGTCCAGGCCACCGCCCCCGCTCAGGGCGCAGTCAGCCTCCAACCCCACCTTGTCCGCCAGGGCGGAAATCTTGTCCGCCAGCGCCCGGTGCACCCCGGCCAGGATGTCTTCCCGGGCGGCGCCCTCCGCCACCCGGGAGACGGCTTCCGATTCGCCGAAAACGGCGCAGCCAGTACTGAAGGCGACCGGGCTTTTTGCTTTCAGGGAAAGCGGGCCGATATCTTTCAACTCTACCTGGAGAACGTTAGCGATTACTTCCATAAAGCGGCCGCTGCCGGCGGCGCACTTCTCGCTGACGGCAAACCCGGTCACCCGGCCGCTTCCGCCAACTTTTATCACCTGGCTGGATTGCGCCTGCACGTCGATTACCGTCCGCGCCGAAGGAAAGATGCTGTGGACACCCCGCGCGCAGCAACGGATATCAGTGCCTCTTCCGGCCGGGAAAGGGATGTTGCCGGAACCCTGCCCGGTGGCCACCGCCGCAGCGATATCCAGCGCCGACAGCCCCATCTTGTCCAGCAGTTCTGCGCGCAGTCTGCCGGCGGCCTCTTTATAGTTCACCCCGGAAGGCAGCACGTGGCAGGCCAGGAGTTCCCCGTCCCCGATGACCACCCCCTTGCTCGTTCTCGAACCGATATCAATGCCCAGGTAATAAGCCATTCCGCTTCACTCCGGCTGGAAAAAGGTCGCCTCCCCCAGCTCCCGCTCTTTCCTGGCAACCGTTTCCCCCCTGGCCAGCGCTTTCCGGACAATGTCTTTCCCCATCAGGGCTGCCCCCAGCGCGCCGCTTATCAGCGGGTCTTCCGGCACAAGGACTTCCCGGCCCAGGTTCTCCCGGACCGCCCTGACCACGCCACTGTTTTTAGCCACCCCGCCGGTAAACACCACCTCCGGCTCCACTTTCAGCTGCCGCAGCATGCCGACCGCCCGGCTGGCGATGGCGTGGTGCAGTCCGGCCACAATGTCTGCCACCGGAACGCCTTCAGTAAGACGGGCGGTGACTTCTTGCTCGGCAAAGACGGTGCAGGTATTGCTGATGCTGGCGCGGCGGGTAGATTGCAGAGAGATACTGCCCAGTTCTCCCAGCTCCAGCCCCAGTGTCCGGGCGATGACCTCCAGGAACCGTCCGGTCCCGGCGGCGCACTTGTCATTCATCACGAAGTTAACCAGCTTGCCGCCCTGCAGCTTCATCCCTTTGGCGTCCTGCCCGCCGATGTCCAGCGCCGTCTTCACCCCGGGAAAAAGGCTGGCTATTCCCCGCGCGTGGCAGGTCAGCTCCGTTATCTGGCGGTCGGCAAAGGGCACGCTTATGCGGCCGTAGCCGGTGGCCACCACGCAAGCGATGTCCGGGAAGGGCAGTCCGGCGAGGGCCAGCGCCTCCTCCATAACCTTATTGGCCAGGCGGCGGTGCTCGGCGCCGGTATGACTTTCCACGCGGGAGAACACCCGCTCTCCGGCATCAATAATTACCACCTTCGTCATCGTCGAACCGAGGTCGATACCGGCAAAATAGAGTGGCTCCGCTTTCAATTCAGTCTCTTTCTCTGAAAAAGTTATCACGCAGTATACCGCAAGGAAAGCTCCAGCCGACCGGTCAGCCGATTATCTCCAGGAATGCCTGCACCCTCGTCCGCAGCTGTGCCAGGGCTGCCTTGCTGTAATCGTGCTCCAGGTAAATGGACGGCAGCCCGATGTTCTCCAGATAGTCCTTCAGCGCCGGCACTTCGTAGCCGTGGATATCACAGTAGCGCAGGGCCTGCAAAATCACCCCGTTGACGTTCCAGTCCCGGGCGTAATCACCCAGGTAGCCAAACCGGTTCTCCAGGTCTGCCTGATAGTCTTTCTTGCCGTCACTGCCGGGGCCGGTATCACGGAACGTCCGCGGGCTGCGCAGCGCCACCAGGTAGCGGTCGGCCAGCCCGTCCAGCGGGTCGTCGGTAGCTTCCACCAGCGGGAAATAGTCCCGGCTGCCTATGGTGGTATCATCCATGACCACGTTCCCGCCCAGGCTTTCCACCAGGTCAACCAGCGCCGTGTTATCGATAATGCTTCCCCACGTCATCAGCCGCGCCCCGGCCTGTGCCGGGCCGTCTCTGCGCTCCCTGACTTCAGTGATGACCTGCTCCAGAAGCCCGTTTGCCTCGGCGGCCGGCAGGCTGGCCACGGCCACCATCACCCGCACCGTTTCCACCCCGGATATCCGCGGCGGGTCAGGCTTCCTCAGATCGTACAGTTCCCGCACCAGGGAACGCTGCCGGTTATGAGTGTCCACCGCCTGCCGCAGCCTGGCCGCGGTGAGCTCCTGCCCGGTGAGGTTTTCCAGGGTACGCTTGAAATCTTCCAGCAGCACCCGGTGCTGCTGCCGGGCCGCCCGGTGGGTGGTATGCGGCGTATCAATAAAGTGAGTGTAAGCCGGTTCCAGGGACATCCGCCAGATATGGGTGGTCTTTTCGCTCACCTCGCAGCCGTGGGCAAAGACCACCCCGTCCAGAAAGTCATACTTTCCTTTCAGCCCCAGGTCCATGACACTGCGCAGGAAGGGGCAGACCACGGTGGGCAGGCAGGCGTCCGCCCGGGTGATTGTCTCGTTGATATCTCCCAGCAGGCGGTACGGCACCAGGTCGAGTGCCGTGAGCATTTCTACCACCGGGTAAATGTCCAGGTAGCCGATAACCTTTTTCCCTTCCGCCTTTAGCTCTTCAGCCCGGGCCGCCCGGCGGTCATAAATCTCTTTTACCCGTTTCAGTCCCGTGGTCATTACCAGTCGAACCCCGCTTTTTTTCTTACTTCCCGGTAGTGGTTCATCGTCTCCTCGAACGTCTCCGCCCGGCGCAGGGCGTCCGCCGGGTCGAACAGGTTAAGGTCTACGATGTCCCCTTCCACGACCAGGGAAGGCACCTTAAACTGCTCCATAAGCTGGTTCTGCACCATCGTCAGGTGGTTGGTGGCGGTGCGGCAGGTGAGCAGCGGGTGCAGCAGTATCCCATCGCATCGGTACTCTCTGACCATTTCAAGATAGGGATGGGCGAAATATCCCCACCAGTCCCCGGCCCGGAAAGCATCTTCAAAGTAGCCGGAAAAATACTGGTAGGTCAGCCCGGCGATGCGCTCCAGGGGGTCGCCGATTCCGCTCAGGTCCACCGGCTTCGGCGGGTGGTAAGCCCAGCTTTCGGTGACGAAGTTCCAGCCCCGCTCCGCAAGCTGGTTGAAAAACTTCAGGCTGTGCCACGGCGGCAGCTCGGCGAAGGCAAGCCGGAACTTCTCCTCCGGCACCGCCCCGGCGCCACTGTCCACCATTGCCTTCACTTCATCGTACATATCCCGGTACAGCCCGGCGGTTATCTCCGGGTCGGACGCCATATACAGGGAAGCCGGCATACTGCTCCAGAAGTCCCGCGAGTGCATCGGGCAGGGGCTCGCCTTGCGCAGCTCGTTCACCTCATACCATACCCGGTTCATCTCGATGGTATCGTCGACGACCTTCCCGAGGCGGTCCCAGTCCATTTTCCGGCCGAGCAGTTCTTCCAGGAACCGGACGAACTCTTTCAGTTCCGCCACCAGGAAGCGAATGTTATGCTCGCGGTTACCCTCGAGGCGGCTTTCCGGAACGCCGGGATGAGGCATCTCCAGCACCCAGACCGGCGCATCCAGATAACGTCCCAGCGCCTGGAACCACTTGTAGCGGGTGTCACAGAAATAGCCGGAGCCGAGCAGCAGTGTGGGCGGGGGCATGCCGCCCATCGGGGCTTCCGGAGGGATTTCCCCCAGCTCCTTCATCCGCGCCGCGTAGCCCAGGCAATTCCGGGCGTAGCCGCACATATGAGTGGGGAAACCGTCCGAATCGGAGTAAGCCAGGTAGTCCGGCGCGGCGCCGAAGGCAGCACAGACCGCGCCGTAGTCTTCCGGGTAAATGGCGGCCACGTCCATAGCCCGGAGCACGGCGTCACCACCCCACCAGTTGACCATGCACCAGGCCACCGGTTTCCCTTCCCGGCGGGCGGCTACCGCCTGCTGGTACGTCCCGTCCACCAGCGCCCGCAGCGGATACATCGTTTTCAGCCGGTTGATGGCTCTCCTGCTCTTCTCTTCGGACACGGTATCTACCATCCCGTTACTTCATCTGGAAACAGTCCGGGGAACACGGCATAGTTCCGCCGTCAAGTAATCCCGGGAATAACGCCGGCATCAGTCCAGCAAGCGGAAAAGGGGGCGGGCGCTCTCCCCGGCGGAATAACGGTCACCGGAGAACACTTTGCTGCCGTCTATCTTTACCTTTTTCCCGATGAGCCCCATATCGGCGGCCGCCGGGTCGGTACCCGTAAGGTTTCCCATCACCCAGGGGCCCTCGTTCATCTCCACCAGCAGAATCACGTAAGGAGCTTCGTCTTCGCGCCCCTCCGCGGCCACATTATTGCTGGTAAAGGTCTGGATGCGGCCTTCTCCGACAAGCTCGGTTATTTCCATATCGGTCCCGCCGCAGCCGCGGCAGACCATTTTGGGAGGCGTGGTGACCACCCCGCACTGGGGACACTTCAGACCCAGCAGCCGGTTTTCTTTGAGTGCCTCGTTATATTCCTTGAAAGTCAGCCTGTATTCCATCATTAGCCTCCGTTTTCGCTGAATCGCTCTTCTCTACCAGCCGCGCTGCAGAATCATATTCACCAGCGTGCCGCCGTCTCCGCCCAGGGTATCGGTCATGCCAGTCCGGGCGCCTTCCACCATCCGTTCCGGCTCCACCTCGCCGCGCAGCTGTTTGGTCACCTCGTAGACCTGTCCGGCCCCGGTGGCGCCGATGGGGTGCCCCTTGGACTTCAGTCCGCCGGACGCGTTAATGGCTACCTTACCGCCGATTGCCGCCTCGCCTTTCTCCCAGGCCTCGCCCGATTTACCGTATTCGAAGAAGCCGAGCCCTTCGGCGGCAATCAGGCTGGCGATACTGAAACAGTCGTGCAGTTCGCAAAAGTCGATGTCCGCCGGCTTCACCCCGGCCATCTCGTAGGCGCGCTGAGCGGACAGCTCCCGCGCTTTCAGCCGGGGCAGATAGTCACCCTGGCTGACCAGAGGTCCGGAGGAAGCCTGCCCCACCCCGGTGATAAAGACCGGCTTATCAGTCAGCTTGCGCGCGTTTTCCTCCGTGGTGAGCACCAGAGCGGCCGCGCCATCCGAAAACGGGCAGCAGTCATGGAGCTGGAGCGGCGTGCTCACCATAAACGACTTGAGCACCGCCGGCACGTCCACCTCTTTCCGCAGGTGCGCCTTGGGATTGTGCACCCCGTAGCGGTAGGACTGCACGGATACCGCCGCCATCTGTTCCTTGAGCTTCTCCAGGGGGATGCCGTATTTCGCCGCGTAGAGGTGGGCGAGCATGGCGAACAGGGCGGGAAAGGTAATCCCCGCCGGATACTCATAACGGCTGTCACTGAACATGGCAAAGGTGCGCGTGGCCAGAGCGGTACCCATGGTAGCCGCCCTTTCCACCCCGCCGGTCAGCACCACATCGTAAAAGCCGGAGGCAACCCACATAAAAGCATCCCGCACCGCCATACTTGCCGAGGCACAGGCGCCCTCGTAACGGTTGGCCGGAACATTGTAGCAGCCGATGTTTTCGGCGGCGAAAGCCTGCACCATCCCCTGCCCTTCGGAAAAGTCTCCCAGGACGTTGCCCAGGAACAGGGCCTGCATATCTTTCGGTTTCAGGTTGGATCCGCTTATAGCTTCCATGGCCGCTTCAGCAAACAGCTCCACGCTGGTCTTTTCCTGGGCCGCCCCGAATTTGGTTTCACCCACGCCGACGACAGCTACTTTTCTCATCTGAAATACCTCCTCCAAAGGTTATTGACCAATACCAAGTTACTATATTCTGCCATTGCCGTCAATTTGCCAGCAGCTCGGCGATATCCATCACTTTTACCTTCTCTTCCACTTCTTCCAGCTTGAGCCCGTCCTCGAACATCTGCAGGCAGTAGGGACAGGCGGTAGCCACCGTTCCGGCGTTCACCGCCATCGCCTGCTCCGCCCTCATTTCGTTAATGCGCCGCCCTCTCTTCTGCTCTTCCAGCCAGAGGTGCCCCCCGCCCGCTCCGCAGCAGAAACCGCGCTCCCGGTTCTTTTCCATCTCCGCCAGTTTGACACCGGGCATACTGCCCAGCAACCGGCGCGGCGCATCGTAAATATCGTTGTATCGGCCCAGGTAGCAGGAGTCATGGTAGGTCACCACCCCCCCGGCAATACCTTTTCCGGCTTCCAGCCTGCCCTCCTGCATCAGGTCGGCAATAAACCCGGTGTGATGACTGACCTCGAAGTTCCCGCCGAATTGCGGGTACTCGTGCTTCAGGGTGTTGAAACAGTGCGGACAGCCGGTGACAATATTCTTCACGCCGTAGTTCTTAAGCAGGTCAATGTTCGTCTCCGCCTGGATTTGAAAGAGGTACTCGTTGCCCAGCCGGCGGGCGGGGTCGCCGCAGCAGGTCTCTTCTACACCCAGTATGCCGAAGTTTACCCCCGCCTCCGCCAGCAGCCGGGCAATCGCCCGTGCCACCCGCGTGCTGCGCTCTTCCAGTGCTTCCGTACAGCCCACCCAGAACAATACATCTACATCACCCGCATCGGCTAAAGTCTTTATCTCCAGCCCTTCCGTCCAGTCAGTCCGGGCCAGCGTGGTGCCGCGCCACGGATGCCCCCGCGCCTCGATGCTTTTCAGCGCTCCTTCGCCGGTCTCCGGAATGGACGCCCGTTCCATCACCAGGCTCCGCCTCATCTCCACTACCTTGGTCATCGGCTCGATGCTCACCGGACAGGCCTGGTGGCAGGCAAAGCAGGCGGTGCAGTTCCAGATCTCGTCTTCGCCGATTACTTCGCCGGGCAGCGCCCGCTCGGCCGCCTCTCCGTTTCCCCTGAGCAGCGCCGGCGCCCGCTCCAGCCAGTTCCCTTTCAGGTCCTGAATGATTTTCTTCGGGCTTAAGGGTTTGCCGCTGAGGTAGGCGGGACAGCTGTCCTGGCAGCGCCCGCACCGGGTGCAGGCGTCCAGGTCAAGCAGGTGCTTCCAGGCAAAGTCTTCAATTCTGGACGCCCCGAAGCTCTCCGCAACCTCCAGGTCGATTGGCACCAGTACTCCCTTCGGCTCCAGCGATTTGAAATAAACGTTCACCGTGGAGACGATGATATGCCACAGGCGGTTCCAGTACAGGGATACGTAAATAATGGCCCCGATGGAGAGGAGGGAATGCAGCCACCAGGTAACCCGGTGTCCGGCGAGCAGGCCGGCCTGGCTGAGTCCGCTCAACCCCCGCGCCAGGACGTAGCCGCCGGGCGACCACGGCGCCCAGCCCGGGTTGGTCTGCAGCTCAGTGGCGGCGATGCGGAAACCCTCCACGATGAATCCGGTAAGCACCACCGTGAAAATGAGCAGCAGGGCCACCAGGTCCTCGGTCTTACTGTCCAGCCGTTCCGGCCTCTGCCCGTAGCGGCGGTGCACCGCCAGTATCACCGCGATAAGCACCAGGACGCCGAAAACGTCCACCACCGCCGAGTAAGCGAGGTAAACTCCGCCTTCCAGGAAGTGAAAGAAGTAATGGCTGACGGCGTCCAGGAAAGAGGCCAGCAAGAATATAATGCATCCGGCGAAAATCAGGAAATGGATGACACCGGGATAAAACTCCCGGGCGCGCAGGTCTCCGGCGGAAAAGCGCCGGTGGCTCAGGCCGTCAGCGATGCCAACGAAGCGGCGGTGGGTGAGCAAATCGATGACGCTGACGGCAAAGGCGCGTATTCTCTGCCAGGAGAAGGCGACGCGGCTGTCCGTCCGGCCCACCCGCCACAGCCTCACGCGCCGGTACAGCGCGTAAACAAAAACGCCGAGAGCGATTACCCCCAGCGCGTAGATGACTTCACCGTACCGGATGTTCCAGAAAATCTCTCGCGATGCTTCCATATCAGCGCTCCATCTCTCCGGCTTTTCCCCGCTCTTTTAACGGAGACGGGTCACGGCGACGTATATGCCCAGCCCCACCGCCAGCAGGTCAAGGACGATCCGGAACACGCCGAAAGGTATCCCCCCGAACCAAATGCCAAACCCAATGCTCACCAGATAGCTCAGCGCCACTCCCAGGCTGGCCACCGCTGCCAACCCTCGGCCGCGCTTGCGGTTAACCGCCAGTCCCACCACTTCAGCGATGGCGTAACCGACGGCCGGCCCAAGCAGGATACTGAAGAAAAAGAAGGGAATGACCCCACGCAGCACCCCCCACAGAACCCCGGTCGCCGCTGCCATCCCCAGTGCGGTGCCAACCGCTCTCAAATAATAAGGCAGGGGAACGCGGTAGGTGGGCAGCTTGTAGAGCCGGGCACACTGCGGGCACCTGGCCCCCACCGGCGTCTGCACCATGCACCTAGGGCAGATAGGTTTGCCGCACTTGCCGCAGCGCAGGTTGGTTTCCACCTCAGGATGAGCCGCGCATTTCATTCAGGCTATCTCTCCCGCCCCGGTCCGCCCGGCGGGCCCGTTTTTACCGGCCGGCGGTACATCCAGGCTTTCCGGTCTCCAATATCCCGGTCGAAAAGCAACCGGTTCAATAACAGCCGTCTCCGGCTGACCGTCTCCACCGGGTTGGGTGCCGTCAGCCGCTTGACCACAATCACCAGGAAAACGGCCAGGAAACTCAAAACTACCGTCACCGGTTCTCCGAAGCGCCAGCTCACCAGCGGCAGTGCCGCCGTGCCAATAAGCACCGACACCGGGGAACTGCGCATGATAACCGAGCCGGTGAGCAGGATGAGAACAAAAATTACCGCCGGCCACGGGGTCATCCGGTTCAGTACCGGGAGTACCGCCACCACTCCGGCGGTGGTGGCGAAGCCTCTCCCTCCCTGGAAGCGGAGGAAAAGCGACCAGTTATGCCCGACGATGGCGCCCAGCCCCACCATTATCTGCTGGGCGACGCTCAAACCGACCATTTCCGCTATCCAGACCATCAGGATTCCCTTGCCGAAATCGAAAGCGCCTACCGGCAGGCCGAGGCGCCAGGAAGTCATCCGCCACAGGTTCCCGCCTCCCACCTGACCGGTACCGTATTCCCGCAGGTCCAGCCCGCGGAACCATCTGGCAACCAGGTAAGACATGGGCAGCGAGCCCAGCACGTAGGCAACAATTATCAGTCCAATCCAGACCGCCATTTACTCTCCCCGGCGGCAGCCGTTTCCGGCGCCGCGTGTTTTCAGTCCGCTGCGTTCCGCCAGTTGCAGCAGGCCGTCCACCGCTTCCGCGGGCACGTCCGCATCTCCCATCATCACTTCGGCCTCGTCATCCAGACCGTGGTAATCGGTGCCGCCGGTGGTAATCAGATGGTACTTATCCGCCAGCTCCAGCAGGCGGTCTCTTTCTTCCAGCGAATAGTCTTTGTAATAGGCCTCGATACCCAGCAGCCCGGCCGCTTTGAGTTCGGCAATCATCGCTTCCGCGTCCGGTACGGTGAACGGGTGCGCCATCACCGGCAGGCCGTTACTGCGCGCCACCAGCCGCACCGCCTCGGCAGGGGTCATTTTCTCCCGCTCCACGTAAGCCGGCCCCTCGCGGGCAATGTACTTATCGAAAGCCTCTTTTATCGATTCGATATAGCCCTTTTCCAGCATCGCCCGGGCAACGTGGGGGCGCCCCACCGCACCGCCTCCGGCCAGCTCCTTCACCCGGCACCACTCGATTTTTATCCCCAGCGCCGCCAGCTTGTCAATCATCCCTTTTGCCCGGTCTTCCCGGGAACTGCGGAAACGGGCCAGGGCCGCTTTGAGCTCCTTGCGGGTATAATCGATAAAATAACCCAGGACGTGCACCTCACCCCGGGGGACGTCAGTGCTTACTTCCACGCCGGGTATCACCATCAGTCCGGGGTAGTCTCTGGCTGCCGCCAGGGCCGGCGCGATTCCATCCACCGAGTCATGGTCGGTGATGCTGATAACCCGCAGGCCACGTTCCGCCGCCCGGCGCACCACCTCCTCCGGAGAGTAGCGCCCGTCAGAAGCCGTGGTGTGCAGGTGCAGGTCCACCTGGCTCACCGTGCTTCCGCCTCCCGGCAGACGCGCTCGATTCTGACCGCCTGCCCGCCACGATCACCCGTCTCGACCATAATCGCGTTCAGCATCGGCGTACCTTCGCCCACGGAAAGCCGGTGGGGCATACCGGTCAGAAAGCGTTCCAGGACCGATTCCACTTTGTCCCCGATAATCGAGTCCGTGGGGCCGGCCATGCCGATATCCGTCACGTAAGCCGTCCCCCGCGGCAGTATCTGGGTATCTATGGTGCCCACGTGGGTATGGGTGCCGAGCACGGCGCTGACCCGGCCGTCCAGGTAGCGCCCCATGGCCACTTTTTCCGAGGTGGCCTCGGCGTGAAAGTCAACGATAATCACCGGCGGTTTCTTTTCCGCACCCTTCAGCAACCGGTCCATCGCCTGAAAGGGGCAGTCTAGCTCGCGCATAAAAGTCCGCCCGATCACGTTGACCACCATTACCTCTCCGGTAATCAGGTAGCCCCGCCCCGGCACTCCCGGCGGATAGTTCAGCGGGCGCAGAATAGGTAACTCTCCATCCAGGTGGGGGATAATCTCGTTCTGGGCCCAGATATGATTTCCCGAAGTCAGCACGTCAACGCCGCCATCCAGCAGCTCCCGGGCAATGGCCGAAGTCAGGCCAAAGCCTCCCGCAGCGTTTTCCGCGTTGGCGATAACCATATCCAGGCCGTACTGCCGGCGCAGGCCCGCAACAAACTGGCGCACTGCCTGCCTTCCCGGCCGGCCGATGATATCGCCGATTACCAGAATCCGCATCTTTTCTCCTTGTCCGGGATACCTTCACGCTTACTTCGCGTATTCTACGGCGCGGGTCTCCCTGAGTACGGTGACCTTTATCTGTCCCGGGTACTCCATTCCCTCTTCTATCTTCTTGACGATATCCCGGGCCAGTCTCATTGCGGCCAGGTCATCCACCTCTTCCGGCTTGACCAGTATGCGTATCTCGCGGCCGGCCTGGATGGCAAAGGACTTTTCCACTCCCTTGAAATTGTTGGCGATGTCTTCCAGCGCCGTCATCCGTTTCAGGTAGTTCTCCAGTGACTCCCGCCGCGCTCCCGGCCGGGCGCTGCTGATGGCGTCCGCCGCCGAGACGATAAATCCCCAGATGGTGGTGTCTTCCGTCTCGAGGTGGTGTTCGGCGATACCTCTCACCACTTCGCTCGATTTATCCCATTGCTTTACCAGGTCCGCACCGATGGCGGCATGGGTACCTTCCACTTCCCGGTCCACCGCTTTGCCCACATCGTGGAGCAGACCGGCTCTCTTGGCCAGGTCCACGTTTATCCCCAGCTCGGAGGCGAGCATCCCGGCCATATAGGCCGTCTCGATGCTGTGGGTCAGGTTGTTCTGGCCGTAACTGGTGCGGTATTTCAATCTCCCGAGCAACCTGATTAGCTCCGGACGCAGTCCGTGCACCCCGGTCTGGTAGGCCGCCTGCTCGCCGGCGCTGTAAATGGTGGCTTCCACTTCTTCCTTCGCTTTGTTGACCACTTCCTCGATGCGCGCCGGGTGGATGCGGCCGTCCAGGATGAGCTTGCTCAGCGCCACGCGGGCTATTTCCCGCCGCACCGGGTCAAAGCTGGACAGGGTCACCGCTTCCGGAGTATCGTCGATAATCAGGTCCACCCCGGTGGCCTGCTCCAGCGCCCGGATATTGCGCCCCTCGCGGCCGATGAGTCTCCCTTTCATTTCATCGGAGGGCAGGGGCACCACGGAGACCGTGGTCTCCGCCACCACCTCCGAGGCGCTGCGCTGTATCGCCCGGGAAAGAATCTCCTGGGACCTCTGGTCAGCTTCTTCCTTCAGCTTGTTTTCCCATTCCCACAGCCGCCGTGACGTCTCCTGGCGCATCTCCATTTCCATCGCTTCCACCAGTTGCGCCCTCGCTTCGTCACTGGACAGTCCGGAAATAAGCTCCAGCTGCTGCAGCTGCTTGTTTTTCAGCTCGCCCACCTGGTTCCGGATGGACTCGATTTCCCGCTCCTTGTTGACTATGCCCCGCTCCCGCTGCTCCACCCCCTCCAGCTTGCGCTCCAGCGTCTCCGTTTTCTGCAGCAGCCGGTTTTCCAGCCGCTGCACCTCGGAACGGCGCTCGCGGTACTCATTGTCCGCCGTGGCCTTGATTTTCCTGGCCTCTTCCTGGGCCTCATTCGTTATCCCCCTGGCTTCCTCCCTGGTCTCTGCCAATATCTTGGCCGCTTTCCGCTCGGCGATGCGTATCTGCCGGTTGAACATAAGCCGCCGGGAAAGGAAGGCCGCCATACCGCCGAAGACCACCCCGATAATGAAGCTAAAAAATATTGCCAGTAGGGCTATGCCAACAGTCACCTTTCACCCCCTTTTTCTACAGGGAATCTTTTTTCGGGAACGCCGGGAATTTTTTCCGCGCCGTTTCCCGGTTCCTGCCATATTCGTTCTACGGTGCTTTTTATCACCTCGTAACCAAAGCCGCGCCGTCTCAGGTACCCGGCCATTCTGCGGCGGAAGCTTTCGTAGTCAGTCCGGGGCCACCGCCGCGCCCGGCCCACCGCGGCGCGATAGGCGCTCTCCGCATCGTCACGGTCATCAACCATCCGGTCGATGACCTCTCCCGCCACTCCTTTTCGCCTCAGCTCCTGGCCGGTCAGCCGCCGGCTCCGCGGGCTGAATGATTCGCGGTTTTCCACCCAGAAACGGGCAAAAGCCTCGTCATCCACCAGCCCCTGCTCCTTCAACCGGTCAATCACGGCGCTGACGTGCTCATCAGCAAAGCCGCGCCGCTGTAACCGGTCTCTCACTTCAGATTCGCTCCGGGGGCGGTAGGCCAGATAGCGCAGCGCCGCCTCCCGGCACCGCCGGAAGTCCTCCGCTGCCAGCAAGCCGCTAACCCGGTCACCGGACAGCTCATCGCCAACGCGCAGGCCTTCTTGCCAAACCGTCTCCGCACCCAGGCTGAAACCGAAGCTGCCGTCCAGGTAAACGTTCATCCGCTTTTCTTTACTTCGCCCTTTCCTGAGGGCGGTTATCTTCGACATCGGCGGCTCCCACCCCAAACAAATAAGGCTAGAGCTATGCCCCAGCCTTAAAAACCATCGCTTTATTCGGTTGTCCGTACCGGGTGCCCTTAACTGACGGGCGCCTTCTCCCGGCTGATACCGGCTGAGGCTTTGATTCTCTCTTCAATTTCTCCGGCGAGTTCAGGGTTTTGCGCCAGGTATTCCTTGGCGTTCTCCCTGCCCTGCCCCAGGCGGATTTCACCGTAAGAGAGAAAGGCTCCAGCCTTCTTGATTATTTCATATTCCACGCCCAGGTCAATCAGGTTCCCCGCCCGGCTGATGCCATGGTCGAACATAATGTCGAATTCCGCGGTCCGGAACGGAGGAGCAACCTTGTTTTTGACGACCCGCGCTTTCACCCGGCTGCCTATGGCCGAATTTCCCTGCTTGATGGTTTCCGCACGCCTTAAATCAA
This sequence comes from uncultured Dehalococcoidaceae bacterium, assembly GCA_964615345.1. GTDB lineage: Bacteria > Chloroflexota > Dehalococcoidia > Dehalococcoidales > RBG-16-60-22 > JACZSH01. The sequence continues at coordinate 68,418 of CAZTMR010000002.1, forward strand.
TCCTTACCGAGCTGTAAAATTTAAGCGCCCGGCCCCCCGGTGTCACCTCCGGATTACCGAAGACGATACCCACTTTCTCCCGGAGCTGGTTGATGAATATTGCCGCCGTTCCGGACCGGCTGATGGCCGCCGCCAGCTTGCGCAGGGCCTGCGACATCAGACGGGCCTGCAGACCGACGTGAGCGTCACCCATTTCTCCTTCAATCTCCGCCCGCGGCACCAGGGCCGCCACGCTGTCCACCACCACCACGTCCACCGCCCCGCTCCGGACCAGGGCTTCCGTTATCTCCAGGGCCTGTTCCCCGGTGTCCGGTTGAGAAATGAGCAAATCGTCCACGTTTACGCCGCACCTCGCCGCGTAGGAAGGGTCCAGGGCGTGCTCTACATCGATATAGGCAACCGTACCTCCTTGTTTTTGCGCTTCAGCGATTATGTGCTGCCCCAGCGTGGTCTTCCCGGATGATTCCGGGCCGAATATTTCCGTGATTCTCCCCCGCGGGACGCCACCCACACCCAGGGCAATGTCCATCGCCAGGGAACCGCTGGGAATCGCCGCCAGCTCTTCATTAGCGACGGATTCTCCCAGCTTCATGATGGAGCCTTTACCAAAACGTTTTTCGATTTGGCCAATCGCCAGTTCCAGCGCCTTATCTCTCTCCGTGGTCATTATCCACCTTACCCGCATAATATCACAATCACTTTATGAAAAACAAGAAAAAGCGGACAAAATGACTTATTTTTCTTCCCGCCAGTCAGGCCTGGACCCCAGCTGATTTGACGCTCCCGCCCCCATCCTGTATAGTGAAATTAGAGCCGTTATTGCCGGTTATCCGCCTCAACCGCGGCAGACGGGAAGAAACCGTTTCCATGCCAGCAAGTAACAACAAGACCATAATCCAGTGCGACTTCGACAGCACCATCGCTGCCGAAGACGTCAGCTTTATGATTCTTGACTCCTTTGCCGACAGCTCCTGGAGAAAATACCTTGCCGAATACCGGAGCGGCCGGATACCGGTTGGTGTCTTCAACAGCCAGTGCTTCACCATGGTCAAAGCCGATGAGAAGACCCTGCTGAACCATATTCTGGTGCGAAACGGAATATCGATACGCCCCGGCTTTGTCGAGCTGCTCGACTACTGCGCGCAGAACGGCTTCGAGTTTGTCATCGTCAGCAATGGTCTGAGCTTCTACATCAAGGCCATTCTGAAAAAAGCCGGGCTGGAAAACATAGAGGTACATGCCGCGGAGACGGAGTTCGGTCCCGGCGGGCTCAAGGTGCGCTACGTCAGCCCGGACGGGAAGGAAATGCAGGACGGCTTCAAAAAGGCCTATACCGAGCTGTTTCTGAGCCGCGGCTACCGGGTTATCTACATCGGTGATGGCTACTCTGACATCATTCCCGCCACCCGTGCCCACCACATCTTCGCCCGGGATGACCTGCTTGCCCACTGCCGGAAAGAACGGGTCACCTGCCTTCCTTTTGATGACCTCAACGATGTGGTCAGGGGACTGAAGCAGCTAACCAGCCGTTGACCGTCTGCTCTACAGCTTTTCCGGGTTTATGCGGATAATCTGGTCATCGTCTCCGCGGGGAATGCCCCGGCCGTCCCGGTTGCTGGTGAGCAGATAAAGAAACCCGTCCGGCCCGGCCACCACCGCCCGCAGCCGGCCGAAGTTTTTCTCCAGATGCCGCCGCAGACTGACCTCACCGTCCGTTATCACTGCCTGAAACAGGCTCTGACTCCGCAGTCCGGCGAAGTACAGGGAACCACCGGCGAAAACCGCTCCGGAAGGCGCCCACGTCTGGCGGCCGCTGTGGAGAACCGGGGTTTCCATTCCGGGAGCCGTTTCCTCACCGCGGATAACCGGCCAGCCGTAGTTCCCGCCCGGCTGGATAAGGTTCAGCTCATCGGTCGCCGCCGAACCGTGTTCGGTCGCCCACAGCCTGCCCTGACTGTCCCAAGCCAGACCCTGTGGATTGCGGTGGCCCAGAGAATAGACCGGCGAGCCGGGGAAGGGATTATCCGCCGGCACCGTGCCGTCATCATTCAGCCGCAGGATTTTCCCGGCCAGTGAGTCCGGGTCCTGGGCGGAGTCCGGCGTCCGGGCGTCACCGGTGGTGACGTAGAGCCGTCCCTGCGGGCCGAACTTTATCCGCCCCCCATCATGGTTGCCGGCGCCGGGGATACCGGAGATGATTGTTTCCGGAGCGGTCAGCGCCTGCCCCTCCATCCGGAACCGGACCACCCGGTTCCGCAGCGCGCCGTCTTCCCGGTAGGTGTAGTAGAGGTAGACCAGCCGGTTCTGCCCGAAATCCGGGTGCGCCGCGATACCGAGCAGGCCACCTTCACCGCGGTGGGTCACTTCCGTCAACACCAGAAGGGGCTCAGGGTTTAGCCCGTCCCGGGCATCGATGATTCTCACTCTGCCCGGCCGTTCGGTGAAGATAATATCGCCTCCGGGCAGAAAGTCGAGGCCCCAGGGGATTTCCAGCCCCGCCGCTACGGAAACGGCCATGGGCGCACCGGCGGTCGGTACTGCCGGCGGCAGGCCGGTCACCCGCTGCGCCCGGAAGTTCCACCAGAAAAGCCCGGCGAGGATGATAATCGCGGCGGCGATAACTCCGAAAATCACGGTCGTTTTCTTATCGAAACCGCTCATGTTTTCCTTTCCAAACGCCTTATCCGGTCCAGCCGTTTCCGGGCGCCGGTCTTCTCGCCCAGCCCGAGCTTTGCCCGGTCTACGGCCCGGGAGAGGAACTCAATGCTCTGGTCATAGGTCTTCCGGTCCACCGGGTAGGGGATTCCGTCCTTGCCGCCGTGGGCGAAGCTGTAGCGGGCGGGGTCGTGGTAGCTGGGCGCCACCCCGTGCACCAGCTCGGAAATCAGGCTCAGGGCGCGGATGGTTCTGGCGCCGATTCCGGAGAGCCCGAGCAAACGCTCGAAGTTTTCCGGCTGGCGCTCATAGGCGCTCAACAGTATGCGGACGAGACTGTCCGGGTGCAGGTCTTTTATCATTATCCGGTGGCGCGCCGGAAGGGTCAGCGTTTTCAGTTTCTTCAGTTCGGCCAGGGTCTTTTCCGGTTTTTCTCCGGCGGCAATCCCGGCGATGGTACTCCGCGCCGGGTCGCTCTCCTTTGCCACCAGGTTGAGCGCCCGCCCTCTAGCCGCAGACTGGACGGCGGCGTGCGGCTCGTTGACAAAATCGGTTACCGCCTCGCTCAGCCAGTGGTAGCGGCGGGCGTAGCGGTTTGACTCGTTCATGCCCTGCTGGACCACCGCCCAGCTGCCGCGAGAGGTAAAAAGAAAATTGTGATGGTAGAGCTGGTAGCCGTCCTGTACCGCCGCGCTGTCCACCTTGGCGGACATCCGGCTGGCGTAGACCAGCGGCGCCGGTTCCAGAGCCACCTTTTCTCCCCAGTCCTCTATCTCCGCCGGCGTCCGCCGCGAAGTCCTGCCCTTACCCCCGGCGACGAAGAGGCCGATATCCCGCTCCACACCGCGGACCCCCTCTTTCAGGGCGCCGCACAGGGTGGTGGTCACCCCGCTGCTATGCCAGTCAAAGCCCAGGATACAACCGAAAGCCTGGAACCAGTGGGGACTGGATATCCGGCGCAGCATTTCTTCCGCGCCGTAGTCCGCGATGACGGCCAGCGTAATCTCGCGCGCCAGCCTGACCATACGCTGGAAAAGCCAGGGAGGCGCCTTTCCGTAGTGGAGAGGCAGATTGGCGATGCCGGTCCTGGCGGGCGCGCTCATGACAACCGCACCTCCCGCTCAGGGGCCGCAGGTGCCGCAGCTACCGGCGCTGCAGCCGCCGCAGGAACTCCCCGCACCGGCGACAGAAGTGACCAGGCCGGAATCATCTTTGGAAAAGGCGGCGCAGGCGGAAACGGTCCGCGAGGCGTTCTTTTCGCAGTTCGGGCACTCGGCTGCTTCGTCCGCCTGACTGAAGGAGCGCAGCAGCTCGAACTTCGTATTGCATTCCGGGCATACGTACTCGTAAATCGGCATTGTTCTCTCCCCGTTTTCCATTTTAGGCCTTTTCCGGCGTCAGGGCAAATCAGCCGCCGCCGTGGCGCTCGCTTCCTTTTTGGTGTTAAAATGAAAACGGTTGAGATAAAAAACAGCGCCGAGGAAACTGTCTTGAGCAGACATCCTTATAAGCTTCTGGTAATCGATATCGACGGCACGCTGATCGACCGGGCCGGCCGCATTTCCGCGGCCAACCGGCGGGCGCTGGCCCGGGTGCGGGAGATGGGCATACCGGTCTCCATCTGCACCGGACGCGGCGCCCAGGCCTGCCAGGGCTACATCAAAGAACTCTCCCTGGACAGTCACCACGTCTTCTGTGACGGCGCTCTGGTAAGTAGTTCCGACCAGCGCCGGGAAATCCACGCCCGCCCCATCGGTCCGCCGCTGGTCAGGCAAATGACCGGAATGGCCCGCCAGCACGGCCTCAACCTGGAGCTTTTCTCGACCACCCGTTATCTCGTCGAGCGCGAGACCTGGTCAACCGGCGCCCACCGGGACTTTTTCGGCATCGAACCGACGATTATCGATTTTTCCCGGGCCTGGGAGAGGGAAAGAATCATCAAGGGAGGCCTGGTCACCACCAGCCCGGATGAAGTCACCCGGGCGCGTGACTTCTGCGATTGCTTTGCGGAAACTCTCCGCTTTTCCTGGGCCACCACCCCCGCCTATCCCGGAGTTTATTTCATCAATATCCTGGACCCCGGTGCCTCCAAGGGCAGCGCCCTGCGAGCCCTGACCGCGCACCTGGGCATTTCCACGGAGGAGGTTATCGCCGTGGGCGATGGCGACAACGACATCTCGCTCCTGTCAACGGCCGGCCTGGCGGTGGCCATGGGTAACGCTCCCGAACCGGTCAAGGCGGTGGCCGACTATATAACGCTGGACGTGGAGGAAAGCGGACTGGCAGCGGCGATTGAAAGGTTTCTGCTTCCGGCGGAGTAATCCGCCGGGATTCCCCGTCCGAAGCAGCTTACCCGGTACGGGCGCTCAGGTACATGCTGATGGCGCCGCAGACTGCCACGTTCAGGGACTCCGCCTTCTCCCGCACGATGGGAATCCTCACCCCGGCGTCAGCCATCTCCCGCACCGCTCCGGAAAGCCCGGCGGCTTCATTCCCCAGGGCCAGCAGCAGTTTCTTCCGGTCAGGCAGCACGGAAGGCTCCGATTCTCCGTCCGGATCCGTGGCCGCCAGAAAAAAACCGTTTTCCCTCAGCCTCTGCGTCATCTCCAGGTAAGCCTCCGTCCTTCTCAGCCAGACGGACAGCACGGAGCCGGCCGTCGCCTGTACACACTTGGGGGAAAGGGGGTCGGCGCATTTCCGGCTCAAGATAACCCCGGAAAAACCAAAAGCCGCCGCCGTACGTATCAGCGTCCCCGTATTTCCCGGGTCCTGAATGTCTTCCAGCAGCAGGATTTTTTCCCCGACAGTTTCCGGCAGCCGATGGGAATAAATGCCGGCGGGCGATTTTACCACGGCCAGGACACCCTGGGGGGTGCGGGTACTGGAGATGTAATCCAGCTGGCTGCCGGTAACCGCCCGCGCCGGGAAAGCGCGGTAGGACGGAAGCATTTCTTCCCGGGCAAGTATCTCGATTATCTCCCCGGGATGGTTCTCGATGAGATGCCGGACGGCTTTCTCTCCTTCCAGCAGGAAGGCGTCCGCTTCCCGCCGGCCTTTCCCCGTAGCCAGTTTCCGGTACCACCTGAGCGGTCGCTGCGGCCCTCTGCCGCCTTCCGCTGCTGGCTTCATACTACTCGCCTTTAAACCCGGCGTTGCCAGGCTGGTTTTCCGGCAACACAGACCCGGCTACCGGCGGAACAGCCGCTTCCACCAAGGAGTTTTGGCGCCATACCCCTTGACAACAAAGATATGTTCGCATTTTCCGCAGCGCCAGGTCTGGAACTGTTTGTTGTAATAGGTATCGGCGCTACCGCAGCGCGGACAGGTGGTCCGTATCTTGCGCGCCGTGTCCTTATCCATGTTTTCCCAGTAACCTTCATACCACCCGGGACGAGTGGGCATAATAGCCTCCTCCGGTCATTCCGGCACTTTTCACTGCCCGGCAGTCTCTCCTCCGGACCCGCTACAGCCGGTCATCCCTAACCCGGCTACATATGCAGCTCGATAACGTCGCCGTCTTCCAGGACGTGGTCCCGCTTCACCATTATACCATCGTGCTTGCCGGAACCCCACAGCCGGGCGTACTTCAGCCGGGCGCGGAAGTCCTTGTGCACGGACTCCGCGGCATCAGCCATGGTGCCGCCCCTTTCCAGGATTATCGGTTCGGTGAAGTCCGGCTTCTGGCCGGGCGCCTTGGTATACACCCGAATAATATTCAGCAGCTCGTAGACCTGCCGCCGCAGCTCCTCCAGCCCGCTCCCTTTCAGCGCCGAGATAGCCGCCAGCGCCAGCCGCTCCCCGTACCGGCGCCTCAGCACATCATAGTTTTTCCCGGCGCCTTCCGTGTCCAGCTTATTGCCGGCAATCAGCACCCGCTTCTCCTCCAGGATACCCTCCGCATCACCCTGCGGGATGCCTATAATCCCGATGCGCAGATTTTCCAGCTGGGAGATAATTTCTTCCATCTGGGCCAGCGGCTTCTGGCTCAAATCCACCATTACCAGCAGCGCGTCCGCCCGCCTGAGTATGGGGGGCAGCCACCATTCAATCGCCTGCGGGGCCAGGGGCGGCGTATCAATCAACTGTATCTGGATATTTTCGAACTCCATCATCGCCGGGCTGGCCGCGTAGGTGGTGAAGGGATATTCGGCCACCATCGGCTGGGCGTTGGTGGTGCTGGCCACCAGCTGTGATTTGCCCGCGCTGGGCAGCCCGACGACGGCCACCTGCCCGGCCCCTTCTCGCTCTATCATCATCGAAGACCTCTGTCCGCCGCTTTTTTTGGCGGACGCCTGGGTCAGCTTTGCGATGCGGCTTCTCAGTTCGGCGCGGAGATGGTCCGTTCCCTTGTGCTTGGGCATTATCGCCAGCATCTCTTCCAGGGCAGCTATCTTCTCTCCGGGGCTTTTTGCCGCCCGGTAGACCTTTTCCGCTTCAAAGTACTGCGGGGGTAGATTGGTCGGCACTTACAAAGCCTCCTTCACTGCCCGGGCCAGCGTTTCCGTAATCTTTCCCGCGGCCGCCAGCTCTGCCACCGGTGCTTCCCGGATTGCCCTTACCGAGCCGAACGCTCTCAGCAGGGCCCGTCTCCGCTTCGGCCCGATTCCCGGCACTCCTTCCAGAGCGGAGCCGAAAGTCCGGCGCCGGTGCACTTGCTGGAAATAGGTTACGGCAAAGCGGTGCGCCTCGTCCCGCAGCCGTTCCAGCAGCTGCAGGCCCGGAGAGCTACGGCTCAGCACTACCGGTTCTGGCCTGCCGGGAAGGAAGATTTCCTCATTTTCTTTGGCGAGGCTGACCACCGGCACCGAGGTCACGTCCAGCGCCGCCATGGCCGCCACCGCGGCGTTGAGCTGCCCCTTACCGCCATCGATAAGCACCAGGTCCGGCATAACCGTCCAGCCGTTGCCGCCGGGGCCTGCCCCGGCGGCACGCCGGAAACGCCGCCTGATTACCTCGCGCAGCATAGCGTAGTCGTCAGCCCCGGCCACCGTCCGGATGCTGAAGCGCCGGTAATGGGCCGGTTTCGATTTTCCGTTCTCGAAGACCACCATGCTCCCTACCGCTGACTGGCCCTGAATATTGGAGATATCATAGGCTTCCATCCGCTCCGGCAGGCCGAGCAGTCCGAGTTCTCTTTCAATCTCCTCAAGGGCGATTTCCAGCACCCTGGGACCGCTCAACTGCTTTATTTTGAGCTGCTCCAGACCGTAGCGGGCGTTCTCGGCGACGATATCGATTAGCTGTTTTTTCACCCCGCGCCGGGGCACCTGGAGACCCACCGGGCCGCCGCGTTTGGCTTCCAGCCACTCTTTGATGACCCCGGCGTCTTCCGGGGGGTGCTGCAACAGCAGCCGCGGCGGGACCTGGGGGCTGGCGCTGTAAAACTGCTGGATGAAATCGGCCATTATCCGGGAAGGCATTTCCTGCCGGGTACCCCGCAGCACGAAACTCTCCCGCCCCGTCAGCCGGTTGTTCCGCACCAGAAAAACCTGCACGTAAGCCTGGTCCCGGTCCCGGACAAAAGCGATGGCGTCCTGTTCGCCCCGTACCGTCGCGGCTATCTTCTGCCCTTCGATTACCCCTCTTATCGATTGCACCTGGTCACGCAGTCGCGCCGCCCGCTCGAAGTCCAGTTCATCCGCCGCCCGTTTCATCTTGCGCTCCAGCTCCCGGACTATTTTTTCCTGCTTGCCTTCCAGAAAGAGGACCACCTCTTTTATCACCTCGTCGTACTCCCGGCGGTTGACCGCTCCGATGCAGGGAGCCACGCAATGCCCGAGGTAATATTCCAGGCAGACACGCGTATCCGTACCGGTGATTTTACGGCTGCAGTTACGAAAAGGGAAAATCCGCTTGATAACTTTAAGCGTCTGCTTCAGTGACCGGGCGCTGGCAAAGGGCCCGAAATAACGCGCCCCGTCCGGCTCCAGCCGCCGGGTGCTGTAAACCCGCGGCCACTCTTCGTTGGTGCTTATCTTCAGGTAGGGAAAAGACTTGTCATCCTTGAGGTTGACGTTATAGTACGGGTGGTGCCTTTTTATCAGGGTGGCTTCCAGGATGAGCGCCTCCTGCTCGGACGAGGTTACATAGAAATCTATGTCCGCCACCCGGGACACCATGCTCTCCATCTTCGGCGTCAGCTTCTGCCCGGCACCGAAATAAGACCTCACCCGGTGGTACAGATTGGCCGCCTTCCCCACGTAGAGGATGCTTCCTGCAGCGTCACGCATCTGGTAGACACCGGGGCTGGCCGGTATCCGGTTCAGCTGTTCTGCCACGGGGCTTTCCGCCGCCTTCACGCTCATTTTACCTCCCTGATTATTCTAACACAGCCCGCGGAAGAGACGAAACGCGCCCGGAGACGGCTATCCGCCACCCGGCAGGGCGAAATATGTACCCGGACTTCTTTTTTCCCGGGAAATATTATGCAAATCTGTTTACGTTATGTTAAAATACTACCGCGGCCGGAAAAGGTCCGCCTGCCAAATAAATTATGCGAGGAGAGTGCGGTGATAGAAGAGATTAACAGCTTTATCAATTATCTCACCGTGGAAAAAGGTTTTTCCGGTAATACGACCGCCGCCTACTATAACGATTTGACCCAGCTCGCCGGGTTTGCCGAGCGGGAAGCCGCCGGGAAAGGCGTTATTCCGTCCTGGGCTGACTTCACCCGGCAGGACATGCTGAGCTATATGCTCGACCTCAAGGAAAGAAACTACGCGCCCACCACCCTCGCCCGCAAAATCGCCGCCACCCGGTCATTTTTCGCCTTCCTGGTAGCGGAGGGGGCTGTCAAGGCCGACCCTACCGAGAATATGGGCTCGCCCGCGGTGGGAAAATCGCTGCCCAAGCCGATTTCCATCAGCCAGGTACGCGACCTTCTGGAGCAACCGGACAAGCTCAACACCCTGGAAGCGAAAAGGGACAAGGCGATGCTCGAGCTGCTCTACGCCAGCGGGATGAGAATCAGCGAGATGGTAGCCCTGAACCTGGGTGACGTGGACACCGCCGGCGGCTCCGTGCGCTGCTTCGGCAAGGGCCACAAGGAACGCATCGTTCCCATCCACGAACAGGCGGCCCGCGCCGTACAGCGCTACCTCGACGAGGCCCGCCCCAAAATGACCCACCGTAAAGACGAGGTGGCCCTCTTCCTCAATCCCCGCGGCGACCGGCTCACCCGCCAGGGTTTCTGGCAGAAGCTGAAAGAGTACGCCCGGTCCGCCGGACTTGACTCCCAGATTAGCCCGCACACCCTGAGACACAGCTTTGCCACCCACATGCTCAGCGGCGGCGCGGACCTGAGAGCAGTGCAGGAGCTGCTGGGACACGCCAATATCTCCACCACGCAGATTTACACCCATCTCACTTCAGAACACGTCCGGCGCGCTTACGAAAAAGCCCATCCCAGGGCCAAAGCAAAGGGACCAGAAAAGTCCGCCCGGACGGATTAAGGAGAAGTTTGACCGATGCCGAAAAAATCACGCCGCGCGAAAACGTTAAAGCACCAGAGAAGACAGGGAAAAGCGTTTACCTCCGCCGGAGATGCACCGGCGGCTCCCGCAGAAAAGGCGCCAGCGCCGGCTGCTTCCGCCAAGGCTCCCACCCACCGCCGGACGGCCGCCGGGTCCAGGTACCCTTACGTTACCGCGGAGCTGCGCCGGATCGGCTTGCTGGCCGCCGTCATGCTGGCCGTTCTTATCCTGCTGGCGCTGATCCTTTCCTGATTCTTACGGACAGTTGGACATGGAATATACCGCGGCCAGAACCAGGTTAATTGAAAGCCTCGACAGCCAGATTACGGACAAGCGGGTACTGGCGGCGATGTCCCGCGTGCCGCGGGAGCTTTTCATCCCGGAATTGAGCCGCCACCTCGCCTATGAGGATATTCCGCTGCCCATCGGGCTGGAGCAGACCATTTCCCAGCCTTTCATCATCGCCCTGATGACCCAGGCGCTGGAGCTTAGCGGCAGAGAAAAGGTGCTCGAGCTGGGCACCGGCAGCGGTTACCAGACCGCCATCCTCGCCGAACTGGCCCGGCGGGTGGTCACCGTGGAACGCCTGCCCGCCCTCTCCGAGGCCGCCGCAAAAAAGCTTCATGAGCTGGGCTACGGTAACATAGAAACACACATTTCCACGGAAAGCCTGGGCTGGCCGAAAGAGGCCCCGTATGACGCCATCCTGGTCACCGCCGGAGCCCCCCGGGTACCCCCGGAGCTACTCGCCCAGCTGGCCATCGGCGGGCGAATGGTTATACCCGTAGGCTCCCGGTACCTGCAGGAACTGCAAAAAATCACCCGCCGGGAAAAGAACCACCTGGTGGAAAGTCTGGGGGGCTGCCGCTTTGTCTCCCTCATCGGCAAAAACGCCTGGTAAAACGAAAGAGCAAGCAAAGGAGGATTCATGGAAGTTCTGGACGCTATCAAAGCCAGGAGGAGTATCCGCAAGTACAAGGCTGACCCGGTACCCGCCGACAAACTGGAGACGGTGCTGGACGCCGCCCGGCTGGCGCCTTCCTGGGCCAATACCCAGTGTGCCCGTTTTATCGTCGTGCGGGACGGTGACACCAAGAACAAACTTGCCGCCACCCTCTCGGAAAACAACCCGGCGGCGAACGCCATCCGGAACGCCCCCGTTACCATCGTCGCCTGTGCCGAACTGGGTAAATCGGGTTGCTCCGGGGGCGTCCCTTCCACGGACAAGGGAGACTGGTTTATGTTTGATGTGGCCCTCGCCATGCACAATCTGGTGCTGGCGGCTCAGTCACTGGGGCTGGCCACAGTCTACGTGGGCCTTTTTGACGCCGGAGAGGCCGGCCGCATCCTGGATGTCCCCGAGGGCTTCTGCGTGGTGGCGATGACCCCCCTCGGCTATCCCGACCAGGCACGGGACCCGCGTCCCCGCAAAGAGCTCAGCGAAATCATCTTCTACGACCGCTGGGACAAGCGGTAAGACGCCGTGCTGCTGAAATACCGGGTATGGGTCCTGGCGGCAGCGGCCGTCTTCAGCGCCGGCATTGTTTCCGGCCTGGTTACGCCGGACACCGGTACGGCGTTCTTCGGAGAAGACATGGCCGCGCTCGAAGAGCTGGCCGCCCGGCTGGGGCCTTTCCAGGCCTCCACCGCGGTTTTCATTTTTCTGAAAAACGTCCTGGCACTGGCGGTCAGCTTCGTTTTCAGCCCGTTTCTTTTTCTGGCGCCGCTGCTGGCCCTGGCCGCCAACGGCTGGATCCTGGCTTACGTTTCCACCTTTGTCATCAGGGAAGAGTCACTGGGTTTCCTGCTCGCCGGATTGCTGCCTCACGGCGTCTTCGAGCTTCCGGCCATCATCATCGGCGAAGCCGCCGCCCTCAGTTTCGGCGCCGCGGTGATGACCGCCCTGTTTTCAAAGCCAAAAAGAAGCCTTATAATGGTAAATATGAGGCAGAACGCCAGGTATATGCTCATCGCCTTTGCCTTGCTTCTGCCGGCAGCGATTATCGAGACCTACATATCTCCGCTCCTGCTGTCCTGAAGGAGGCAAGCGATGTATGAGCTAGGTTTATCCGTTCCCTTCTGGATAACCGCCCTGCTCTGGATGGCAAAAACCGTCTGGCTGACCATCATCTGCACGTTCCTGGCCTGGCTGGGCATACGGGCGCTGGATGCCCTGACCCCCCACATTCCGCACCGCCAGCGCATCGGGGAGAGCCCGGTAGCCACGGGGCTCTTTATCGCCGGCTTCTTTATCCTGGCCGGCCTGGTCATTCACGGTGCCATCACCGCCCCTGCCGTCATCGGCGGCCCGATTCTGAACTATTTCTTCGATTTCCGCCGCCTCGGCCTCCTCGCCCTGAGTTTTCTGGTCAGCCTGCTTATCGGGGTCGCGCTCTTTTACCTGGTCGATAAGCTGACCCCGCGGATACCTTTTGCCAGCATTGGAAAGGAGCCGGTAGCCACGGGGGTCCATGTCTTCGGCTATCTGGTTTTCTTCGGCCTGATATTGAACGCGGCTCTGACCACGCCGCTATAGTTTGCAACAATGAAAAAGACAACGGTGTTACCGGTTTTACTCCTGCTCCTGGCAACCCTGCTGGCAGCCACGGGGGACGCTATGGCCAGCCCCTCCCGCGAGTTCCGGGAGCAGAACGAAGATATCGCCGACGACTGGGGCATAGTCCGCACCCGGGCCGTCGGTGAAGACGGCTTCTACCAGGTATCCCGGGGCGGGTTCCGCCCGGTCATCGTCTTTGAAGGCCTGGGCGCGGAGGCGGATATCGCCTACCGGCTGGGCGAGCGGATGGCGGCCGAATACCCGGAACGCGTCCAGCGGGCGGAAAAAATCTTTCAATTCGCCCGCAACCGCGTGACCTATACGTCCGACGCCGACCAGTTCCAGCGTGACGAGTTCGCCCAGAACGCCGACGAGGTGGCGGCCGCTATCCAGGAAAACGGCCGCGCCCGCGGCGATTGCGAGGACAGCGCCATCCTGCTGGCGGTGATGTACCGCGGCGCCGGTTTCCGCTCCGCCATCGCCATCGCCCCGGGACATACCGCGGCCCTGGTCTACCTGCCCGAGTACAAAGAGGCAGCCAGCTTTGAGCTGGAAGGGGAGACCGGCTGGGTCTGGGCGGAAGCCACCGGCAGGAATAACCCCCTGGGCTGGGTGCCCAAAGACCTCGTTGACACGGAGCTGGGCGCCTACGAAATAACCGCAGAGGAAATAGATTCAGTTCCTCCGGAAGGCGGGATGGTCCCCGCCGTTACCACCGGCGGCGGTGGTGGTAGTGGCGGCGGATTTTCTTTCCCTTTCTTCGGCGTCATCGGCTTTCTCTGGTTCCTGTCTCTCTTCCGCCGGAGACGGCCGCGCTGACCTGCCTTAAAGAGGTTTCTCCACGGCCACGGTAAACTATCACCTGGTGGACCTTCCCGTTTTTTCTTAGCGCCTCTCCCATTTGCCGTTGCCGCCCTTTTCCGCGTATAATGATACCTGAATATCCTTTAAAAGCGGGTGGTTAGATGAAACAATACGGACTGGAAAACATCAGGAACATCGCCTTTCTTTCCCACGCCGGCGCCGGCAAGACCTCCACCGCGGAGGCCATCCTTTTCGCCTCCGGGGCCATCAGCCGGCTGGGCAAGGTGGATGACGGTTCAAGTGCTTCCGATTACGACCCGGACGAGGTCAAGCGCAAGATGAGCATCAATCTCGCCGTACTCCCCTGCGAGTGGCGGGACCGGAAAATAAACATCATCGATACCCCCGGCTATTCCGATTTCGTCGGCGAGGTCAAGGCAGCGCTACGCGTCGTTGAAGGCGCCGTCATCACCGTCTGCGCCGCTTCCGGCGTAGAAGTCGGCACCGGCCAGGCCTGGGACTACTGCGAAGAGGCCACCCTTCCCCGCCTTATCTTTATCAACAAAATGGACCGGGAAAACGCCGATTTCACGCACACCGTGAACGAAATCCAGTCCAGGTTCGGTAAAAAATGCCTGCCGGTCCAGCTCGCCATCGGGGCCCAGAGCAGCTTCAAGGGTGTGGTGTACCTGCCCACCATGAAAAGCTACACCGGCAATCCTCCCCAGGAGGGAGAGGTACC
>CAZTMR010000003.1:0-3311 GCA_964615345.1 uncultured Dehalococcoidaceae bacterium
CCTGAAGAGACGTAAAATAAACCGCTTCGGTACAAATTTTGGTAAAGATGGGGTAAGGTACTTTGGCCATCATTTTCTGCCTGATGGCGTCCTTTCCCCGGAGGAGTACCCGTTATGTCAACGTTGCCGCCGAGGAGGTTCTGATTGCTTCCGGTTGATTTTCAGGCTTACTCTCTGTATCCCCCTCTCCGGGCGGGAGCAGGTGTGGTCTCCCGCCGCCGTCACCGGCTGGAGAGGGGCCAGGGGTGAGGTAAGCACGGAACAGCCAAATGCGAGTAAAGTTCTCTTTCCGGTAAACTGACAGGCGGGGGAGATTAATGGTAAGATTTCAGAACAGTAAAACCAGGCGGTGGAAAATTGAAGATAAAGCTGAGTTTCCTGGGCGCGGCCAGGAACGTGACCGGCTCTCGCTACCTGCTTGAGGCGGGTGATACCCGGGTGCTGGTGGACTGCGGACTGTACCAGGAAAGAGATTTTACCGACCGGAACTGGGCGCCCTTCCCGGTGCCGCCGGAGACGATAGACGCGGTCCTGCTGACCCACGCGCACCTGGACCACTGCGGCCTGATACCGAAACTGGTGCGGGAGGGGTTCCGGGGGAAAATATACGGCACGGCAGCGACTACCGAAATCAGCCAGATAATACTGCTCGATTCCGCCCACCTGCAGGAAGAGGACGCCGCTTTCAAAAAGCGGCGCCACGAGAGGGAAAACAGGAGAGGGCCTTTCCCGGAGAGACCGCTCTATACCGTGGAAGACGCCCGGGAAGCAATCCCGCTGTTTTCCCCGGTAAATTACGGGGAGACCGTCCGCATCAACGATATCGTCAAGGCTATTTTCCGGGAGGCGGGTCACGTGCTGGGTTCGTCCGTAATCCGGGTGGAAGTAAAGCTGGGCGGGGAAACCAGGACGCTGGTCTTTTCCGGGGACGTGGGGCGGTGGAACCGGCCGATACTGCGCGACCCCTCCGTGCTGCAACAGGTAGATTACCTGCTGGTGGAATCGACCTACGGTGACCGGCTGCACCCGGCCACCGAGGATATCGCCGACAGCTTGGCGGAGATTATCAACTCCACACACAGAGCAGGGGGTAACATCGTCGTGCCCAGCTTCGCGCTGGAGAGAAGCCAGGAAGTCCTCTACTATATGAACCAGCTGCTGATGGAGGACCGCATCCCGCACCTGTGGGTCTTTCTGGACAGTCCGATGGCGATAAAGATAACGGAGGTTTTCAAGCGCCACCCGGAGCTGTTCGACGCGGAGATGTCCGCCCTGGTGGTGAGGAATAAGTCTCCGCTGGACTTCCCGGACCTGATGCTGACGGAGACCACCGAGCAGTCCAAGGCGATAAACCATATCAAGGGGACGGTGATGATAATAGCCGGCTCCGGGATGTGCACCGGCGGGAGAATCAAGCATCACCTGGTGTCCAACATCACCCGGCCGGAGAGCACGGTACTATTTATCGGCTACCAGGCCTTCGGGACGCCCGGCCGGCAGATTGTGGAGGGCGCCGGGAAAATAAGGCTGCTGGGGCAGTATTATCCGGTGAAGGCCAGAGTGGAGCAAATACACGGTTTTTCCTCGCACGCTGACCGTAACGAACTGCTGCGCTGGCTTTCCCATCTCCGGACGGCCCCGAGACGGGTGTTCGTGGTGCACGGGGAGGCCGAAGCCGCAGTGCGGTTCGGCAAGTTCCTCAACGAGCAGACGGGCTGGCCGGTGTCAGTGCCGGATTACGAAGAAACGGTTTTCCTGGACTGAAGGCGCCTAACCCAGCATCTTGCCGGGCAGCCACAGCATCAGCCGGGGAAAGGGTTAAGTGGTCAACGACACAAGGCGGCAGACCGCAGAAGCAGTATCGGGGAAAATTACCTGTTGCGCCGACTACAATGACGGGATTGAGGTTGAAAAAATAATGCCACTGATGCTTAAGGCGATTTTTTGAATGCGGAGGCGGTTTATATTAATATTGGGTAGCGCGGCCGGGGCCCGGCCGGTTACATCAGGGGAGATTGGAGACAGGAAAGTGCCCGTCAGAAAAGTGGTAATAACCGAACTCATCGATAATTCCGGGGTGGAAAAGCTTTCCGGGGAAGCGGAAGTGTTCTACCTGCCGGAACTTCCGGAGCGGAAGCTGGAGGAAGAGATTAAAGACGCCGACGCGGTGGTGGTAAGGGTGGCCAAGCTGGACCGCCCGCTGCTGGAGAGAGCGCAGAAGCTGGCGGTCATCGCCAAGCACGGGGTCGGCTACGACAACATCGACGTGGCCGCCGCCACCGACCGGAAAATACTGGTGGTGAGTACGCCGGAAGCCAACGCGGAGTCGGTCGCCGAGCACAACCTCGGTCTGATGCTTTCGCTTTCCAAAAAAATAGCTTTCGCTGACCGGGCGCTCCGCCAGAAACGGGGGCAGAAGCGAGAGGAGTACACCGGCACGGAGCTGAAAGACAAGAAGCTGGGGGTGGTGGGGCTGGGCAGAATCGGTGCCGCGCTGGCCGGCAAGTGCCGGGCCGCTTTCGATATGGAGACGATAGTCTACGATCCTTACGTGCCACAGGAGAAGGCGGAGCAGATGGGATACCGGAAGGCAGAGCGGCTGGAAGATTTGCTCGGCGCCGCGGACTACGTGGTTATCTGCGTGCCGCTGACCAAAGAGACGGCCAACCTCTTCCGGGAGAGAGAGCTGGGGCTGATGAAGCCCGGCGCCTTCCTGGTCAACAGTTCGCGGGGAGGAATCGTGGACGAAGAGGCGCTGTACCGGCACCTGGCGGAGGGAAGGATAGCCGGTGCCGCGCTGGACGTGTTCCAGACGGAGCCGCCACCACCGGGGCACCCCTTGCTCACACTGGAAAACTTCATCGCCACGCCGCACATCGGGGGGATGACGGCGGAAGCAATGAAGCGAATGGCGCTGACGCTGGCTGAAGATGTTCTGAGCGTCTTCCGCGGGGAAAAGCCGCGCTTTCCGGTAAACCCGGAAGTATACGGTTGAAAAAAACCGGTAGCAATTATCTTCCCGGATATTCTATAATGGGTTCTGCAAGGAAAAAAGAGAGCAAGGAGAGAATAATGCCAACCGGATATAACGGCCGAATTTTGAGAGCCAACCTTTCCTCAGGGAAGCTGACCACGGAAGAATACCCGGACAGTTTCTACCGGAGGCACTTTGGCGGGGAAGGGTTTGTTGCCTATTTCCTGGTAAAAGAGGTGCCGGCGGGAGTAGACCCGCTGGGGCCGGAAAACAAGCTCATCTTTGCGGCGGGGCCGCTGACCGGAGTACCGGCGGGCGGCTGCGGGCGCCACAGCGT
>CAZTMR010000003.1:3321-66295 GCA_964615345.1 uncultured Dehalococcoidaceae bacterium
TGGGCGGCAAATCGCCGCTGACGGGGGGATACGGTGAAGCCGATTCCGGAGGCTACTGGGGAGCCGAGCTGAAGATGGCCGGATTTGACGCGATAATCATCGAGGGGCAGGCGGAAAAGCCGGTCTATATTTCCATCAAGGACGGGGAGGCATCCCTCAAAGACGCCGGGCATCTGTGGGGAATGAACACGCTGGAATGCGAGAATACCATCCGCGAAGAGCTGGGTGATAAGAGCGTCAAGGTAGCCCAGATAGGGCCGGGGGGGGAGAACCTGGTACGTTACGCCAGCGTGATGAATGACCTGGACGCGGCCGCCGGCCGGACGGGGATGGGGGCGGTAATGGGCTCCAAGAAGCTCAAGGCGATTGCCTGCCGGGGTACCCGCCAGCTGCCGCTGGCCGACCCGGATGCCGTGCGAGAGCTTTCCCGCTGGATAAGAGACCACGCACCGGCAACCATCCAGAGGTTCCGGGACCTGGGCACGGCGCAGATTGTGGACAGCCTGCAGGGACTGGGCGGACTGCCGACGCGCAACTTCCAGTTCGGCTCGTTCGAAGGCGCGGAAAAGATTACCGGTGAGACGATGGCGGATACCATACTGGTAAAAAGGCGGGCGTGTCACGCCTGCCCGGTGCAGTGCAAACGGGAAGTAAAAGTAGACGAGCCTTACCAGGTAGACCCGCGCTACGGAGGGCCGGAATACGAGACGATTGGCTCTCTGGGTTCCGACTGCGGCATCGACGATTTGAAGGCGATTGCGATGGGGAACCAGCTCTGCAACGCCTACGGGCTGGATAGCATTTCCTGCGGGGCGACAATCGCTTTTGCCATGGAGTGTTTTGAGAACGGGCTAATCAGCAAGGAGGATACCGGGGGGATAGAGTTGCGTTTCGGGAACGCGGAGGCGATGCTGGAAACAATCGAGCAAATCGGCCGCCGGAAGGGCTTCGGTGACACGCTTGCCGAGGGGGTGGCCCGGGCGGCGAAGGAGATAGGCAAAGGCGCGGAGAAATACGCCCTGCATATCAAGGGGCAGGAACTGCCCATGCACGAACCCCGGTTAAAGCAGGGGCTGGGCGTTGGCTACAGCATATCACCCACCGGCGCAGACCACTGCCATAATATCCATGACACGGCTTACGTTTCTCAGACGGGACTGATGGAGGATATACAGTCACTGGGCGTGCTGGAGCCGATGGAGCCGGATGACCTTTCCGGGGAAAAGATGCAGCTCCTGTCTTATTACGCCAACTGGATACATTTCCTGAACAGCGCCGTGTGCTGCTACTTCGTGATGTCTCTGGGGCGGGTAGGCTTCGAGAGAACGTCAAAGCTGGTAAACGCGGCCACGGGCTGGAACACCAGCGTTTTTGAAATCCTGAAGGTGGGAGAAAGGGCGGTCAACCTGGCGCGGGTTTTCAACGTGAGAGAGGGTTTCACCGTCAAGGATGATAGTATGCCGGAGCGTTTCTTCACGCCGCACCCTTCCGGCCCGCTGCCGGTAGCGCTCGACCGCGAGGCTTTCGAGAAGGCGAAGGAGATGTACTACGAACTGATGTCCTGGCCCGACGGGACACCTTCCGCAGGCAAACTGGCCGAGCTGGGCGTGGAATGGGCGATTCCGATGCTGAAAAAATAGCGACCCTCCTGGGGCAGGGTCTGGCCGGGAGACGACAGTCCTCACCAGAACAAGAGTAAAAAGAACAGGTTAAGCGGAGGCGCCCGAGCGGAAGCGAGGGCATAAGCGGAGAGCAAGCCGGTGCGATTCCGGCGCGGCCGCGCCGCTGTGATTGACGGGCCGACCGTCATCAGCCAGAACGCCCGCCTCCGAATATCCTGCACCGTTCCGCGGGGAGGGGTGGGGCTTTTTGTTTGGACTGACGGGGGGAAACGAAGAAAGGGCAAGCGCGGAGCGAGGGAAAACGGGACCGGAGGGATACGCAGAAGGTGGAGTACCTGCTGATACCGGTAGCGGCCATAGCCATAGACCTGGTAACGGGAGACCCGCCGAACAGTCTGCACCCGGTGGCCTGGATGGGGAAAGCCACGGCACTCCTGGAGAAAGGAAACCGGAGCCGGCGGCCATCTCTCCAGCTCCTCTACGGGGCCGGGCTGGCGCTGGCGGTCACCGGGCTGTTCACCGTTCCCGTCTACCTGGGATTGGCCTATCTGAAAAGCGTCAGCGTGATTGCCTACGTGGTCAGCGGGACGGTGATTCTAAAAAGCACTTTCTCCGTGCGGGGGCTGCGGAAAACCGCGCTGAGAATAAAGGGGCTGCTGGAGGCGGGTGAGCCGGGGCGGGCACGGGCCGAGCTGCGCGGACTGGTACACCGGGATACGGGAGACCTGAACCGGCCGCTGCTGGCATCAGCGGCGGTGGAATCAGTGGCGGAGAACGCCAGCGACAGTTTCGTGGCGCCGCTGTTCTACTTCCTGATACTGGGGGTGCCGGGGGCGGTGGGCTACCGGGTGGTGAATACCCTAGACGCGATGCTGGGACACCACGGGAAATACGAATACCTGGGGAAGTGTGCCGCGCGGCTGGACGACCTGCTGAACCTGATACCGGCGCGGCTGACGGCGCTTCTCCTGGTGGCGGCCGCCTGGATTACCGGAAAAGACGGACAGTCAGCGTGGCGTACCGCCCGGCGGGAGCACGCCGGCACGGAAAGTCCCAACGCGGGCTGGCCGATGGCGGCGATGGCCGGAGCGCTCAGCGTGCGGCTGGAAAAAAAGGGACACTACCGGCTGGGGCGAGGAAAGCCTTTCCCCACGCCGGAGGCAATCGGCCAGGCGGTAAGGCTGATGGAAATAACGGCGCTGGCATGGGCGGTGATTGCCATCGCCGCGGGAGGGATACAGATTGTCCTTGCGTCCTAGACCGGAGATAGAGGGCCTGCGGCCGGCGGTACACGGCAGCATCGATTACGCGGAAGCGGCGGCGATGGGGCTGAAGCCGGATGGAGTCATCGATTTCAGCGTTTGCCTGAACCCGTTTCCGCTCCCGGGGATAAAGCGAGCAGTCAGCCGGGCGGAAATCGGGCAGTACCCCGATTCCGAAGCCACCGTGTTCCGGCAGCGGCTGGCCGAAAAGCTGGGGACGAGCGTGGAGAACGTACTGGCCGGCAGCGGCACCACGGAACTCATCCGCCTTATCGCCCTCGCCTATTTCCGGCCGGGAGACCGGGTGCTCATCCCGCAGCCGACATTTTCCGAGTACGAAGTTGCCTGCCGGATTTCCGGGGCCGAGCCGGTACTGCAGCCCCGGATGAAAGCGGCAGACGCCTTTTCCCTGGATACGGAAGAGACGGCAGACCTGGCGCGGAAGTACCGGCCGCGGGCAATCTTCATCTGCAACCCGAACAATCCCACGGGGAGGTATCTTTCCCGGGAGAAGATTGAAGCCCTTCTGGAGGCGGCCGGGGAGAGCCTGCTGGTCCTGGACGAAGCCTATATCAGCTTTATCGACGATGCCTGGCCGGCAATCGGGCTGGCAAAGCGGGAAAACGTGGTAGTCCTGCGCTCCATGACCAAGGACTACGCGCTGGCGGGACTGCGCCTCGGCTACGCGCTAGCTCACAGGGAGGTCATCGCAAACCTGCGCCGGGTCCGCCCTCCCTGGAACGTGAACGTCTTCGCCCAGGAGGCGGGACTGGCCGCCCTGTCCAGTGCCGGTCACCTGGAGAAGAGCCGGCGCAAAATCCAAGAGGCGAGGGAGTTTCTGGTGGCCGAGCTGGAACGGCTCGGGCTGAAGGCGCTGCCCGCGGAGACGCATTTCTTCCTGGTCAAAGCCGGCGACGCCGGGGCCTTCCGCCGCGCCCTGCTGCGAGACGGCATCCTGGTGCGGGACTGTGCCTCGTTCGGACTGCCCGGCTACGTCCGCATCTCGCCCCGGACGCTTCCGGAGTGCCGGAAGCTCATCAACGCCATCCACCGGTGGCGGCAGAAGGTCAATAGCTGACCCGGCGGGAGGCTTTTTCCCGTGAAAGTCCCCTCCCCAGCTTGAATAGCGCCTTCAGGCGTTTTATTGGACTATGTTGATAAAATTATCAAGTTTTTCCGAAATAAGACAGGTAATTAAGAGCGCCTGCTGGCATATTTTTAAAGCTATCTATTGACATTTGTCCCTTTCAATTTTATAATTCAAGAAATCCCCCGGAAACAGGACAAAATTACCAGAGCAATCGGAACTAAAGTACTATAGGCATTATGTGCATACGTACTACATAATGGATACAAAGAACGCTTTAAGCCCGGCCGCCGGAAGGTAGACGGTCCCTGAGAGGCAGCGTGCGTTGAACGGCGAGTACGAAAACAGCGAAGAGATGGCGGAAGAAAGCCTGACCGCAGAGGCAGCAGAGTTGCGCCAGCAGCTACTCAAGCTGGAGACAACACGGAACGGGCACAACCAGTTGACCGGCGTATCCAAGGCAAAGCTGGTATACAGCCTCGGCTGTTACCGGGCAAAGTATATCAAGCACCGGATGAGCGAACTGCCCTGGAGATAGGTGAGCGGATAGAGGCAACAGGCAAAAAACAGGAAGGGTAAATCTCCCGGCCAGCAACGCGGTTGTGCCAGGAAGATGCAAATCCAAATGGCATCCAGAGATGAGACCAGAAAAGACCGGACGCCTGTCAGAGAGACGAAGGAAACACGCCGGCGGCGGGCGGGATTAACGGAGTCACCCCGCCGGGGGCGGGGAGAAAAACAAAAATCCGGCATCCTGATTGTAGAAGGGGAAACCAGTCCGGCGGCAGCCCTGCGGAGCGTCCTGGAAGCAAACGGCTTCCGCACCGATACTGCCAGTGACGGCCGGACCGCACTGGGCAAGTGCCGACGGGAATCATTCTCCCTGGCGCTCGTTGACGCCCGCCTGCCGGATACTTCCGGCGAACGTCTGGTCGAAGAGCTGGCCCGCTCATTCCCGGAGACGGAATACATCATAGTCACCGATTACGCTTCTCCGGGCACGGCAAGCGACCAGGGTAACCACGGACGCGTCATCGCCCACGAAAGCAAACCGATGGATATGAACCGCTTCCTGTCCCTGATAAGAGAAGTCAGCGAGCACAAGCAGCTGGAAACGGAGCTGAAAGAAAGCGAGGAAAGCTACCGCGCGCTCCTGGAACTGACCGCCGAAGCGGGGGAGGCGGTGGTGATATTGCAGGACACCGGCGGCAAGCCGGCCGTCCACAGGTACGTTAACGAGGAGTGGCCTTACATCACCGGATACTCCCGGGAGGAACTGCTCGGCATGTCCTGGTTCGAGCTTATCAGCCCGGACTACCGCGCGGAAGCCAGGAAGAGGTACCGGAAAAGGGAGAGGGGAGAGCGGATAAGGGGTTTTTATGAGCTGGTCATTGTCAGCAAGGACGGCGCCGAGGTGCCGATTGAGGTAAACGGCGGCCATACCACCCTGCAGGGCAGACAGGCCCACGTGATTTATATCCGGGATATCAGCGAACGCAAGCGGGCGCAGCAGGGGATGGAACAGGCGGCCAGAGAATGGCGGACGACTTTCGACGCCATTCCGGACATGATTTCAATCCACGACCGTGATTTCCGAATTACGCGGGTCAATATGGCTTTTGCCAATATGGTGGGAATGAGGCCGCAGGAAGTTATCGGCCGGGCCTGCTATGAACTGGTGCACGGCGCCGGCGAGCCGCTGCCGCAGTGCCCCTGCCGGCAGGTTTTCCGTTCCGGGGAGACGTGCCGGGAAGAGTACCTGGAGCCGAAGACCGGCCGCTTTCTGGAAGAGGTGTGCTCGCCGATATTCGATACCCGGGGTAATCTCACCGCCGCGGTACACGTGGCCCGGGATGTGACCGAGCGGAAGAAACTGGAGGAACAGCTATTTCACAGTGACCGCCTGGCGTCCATCGGCGAGCTGGCATCAGGCATTGCCCACGAACTGAACAACCCGCTGACCAGCATCATCGGATTCTCCGAGCTGCTCAGAGCCAGAGACCTGTCCGAGGAAGTGCGCGACGACCTGGAAATCATTCACCGGGAAGCCCGGCGCAGCGCGGGAGTGGTCAATAACCTGCTCACTTTCGCCCGCAAGCACAAGACGGATAAAGAGCCGGTGGACATTCACAAGATTTTAAGAAAAGTGCTGGAGCTGCGCGCCTACCAGCAGAAAGTCAACCGGATACGGGTGGTTACCCGGCTGGCAAGCCGGCTGCCCGGGGTGATAGCCGACGAGTTCCAGCTGCAGCAGGTGTTCCTGAACCTGATTATCAACGCCGAGCATTTTATGATCGAGGCACACGGCGCGGGCACGCTTACCATCACCACCGGGCGGAGCGGGGATACGGTCAAGGTCTCCTTCACCGATGACGGACCGGGGATTCCCCGGGAAAACCTGGCCCACGTGTTCGACCCATTTTTCACCACCAAGGAAAGCGGCAAAGGCACCGGGCTGGGGCTGAGCGTAAGTCACGGCATCATTACGGAAAGCGGCGGCAGAATCCATGCCGAAAGCGAACCGGGCAGAGGAGCAACTTTCACCGTGGAGCTGCCCGTCAGCCGGCACCGGGCGGGATGATTGACGTTATGAATAAATCCAGTTACGATATAAGGAGAGTCCTGGTGGTGGAAGACGAACCGTCCGTGGGGGACGTCTTCCGGAGGGTCCTCCGCCCGCAAGGGTTTGAGGTGGATATCGCCGTCAACGGAGTGGTGGCCCTGAGGATGGTGGAGGAGAAGCACTATGACCACTGCCTGATTGACATCAGGACGCCGGAGATGAACGGGATGGAGTTTTATATGTGGCTCCAGGACAGGCAGCCAGAGCTGGCGGACCAGGTGATATTTACCAGCGGGGACATCATTGACGAGGAAACGCAGGCTTTCCTGAAAAAAAGCAGCCAGCCCTTCCTGTCCAAGCCGTTCACACCAGAGGAACTGGTCAGGAAAACCAGGGAAGCCTGGAAAAGGAGATGAAACCATAGTTCAGTCACTGGGCAGAGTACTCATTGTTGACGATGAAGAAACCGTCCGTAAGCTGCTGCAGCGGATGATTGAGAACGCGGGGTATACCACGCTTGCCGCGGCCAACGGTCAAGAGGCCCTGGACCGGATAGCGGGGGAGGAGATAGGCATACTGGTTCTGGATATCAAGATGCCGGAGATGTCCGGCATCGAGGTGCTGAAAAGGGTGGCCACCGATTATCCGGACATTTGCGTGGTAATGGCCACCGCGGTTGCGGACACGGAGACAGCGGTGGAGACGATGCGGCTGGGTGCGGACGACTACATCACCAAGCCGTTCAGCCAGGATAACGTCCTCCAGGCGCTGAAAAGGGCCGCCGGAAAAAGGGACCAGAGGCTGGAAGAGGAGCGTCAGCGCCAGCAACTCGAGGAGACCATCAGCAAGCAGGCGGAACGGCTGCAGCAGCAGTTCGTCGACCTTGTGGAGACTCTGGCCAGAGAACATAAGCTTCTCTACGAACGGGCCGCGAAACAGCGAGGCGGCATAAAGTCGATGTTCAGCAAGCTCCCTCCGGAACTCCGCAAGCCGATGTCCTCCGTGGAAGAATACAGCGAAGCCCTGCTGAAAATACTGAGAAGAACGAAGTAAGCACCGGAGCAGGCGGATGCCCAAAGCGACCATCCTCATCGTGGATGACGAACTCAGCATAATCAAGTTTCTGCGGGCCAACCTGCGGAACAGCGACTACGCCGTGCTGACGGCGATGGACGGCGACGAAGCCCTGAAGACGACAGAAACCGAGCTGCCGGACCTGGTTATCCTGGATATCACCATGCCGGTAATGGACGGGTTCGAGGTCTGCCGCCGGATACGGGAGTGGTCACAGGTGCCGATAATCATGCTCAGCGCCCGGAGCGACGAAAATGATAAAGTGAAGTGCCTGGACCTGGGCGCCGACGATTATATTACCAAGCCGTTCGGTGCCGGGGAAATGCTGGCCCGTATCAACGCGGTGATGCGGCGCACGGAGTCAGCCGCCGCCACGCCGGCGCAGCCCGCTTTCAGCCGGGGCGACCTCCGGATAAACTTTGCCTGGAGACAGGTGAACATCGCCGACCGGGAAATAAAGCTGACCCCCACCGAGTATTCCCTGCTGCAGGAGCTGGCGCTGAACGCCGGTAAAGTGCTGACCCATACCCATCTTTTGAACAAGGTATGGGGGCCGGAGTACCGGGAGGAGCGGGAATACCTGCACGTCTTCGTGCGGCGCCTGCGGTCCAAGCTGGAGGGTTCTGCCAGCGAAGAAAGCTATATCACCACCGTGCCCGGGGTGGGCTACCAGTTTTCCGGTCCGGCGTGAGCCGATACAAACAAGGGAAGAACTGCGTCCGCCAGCCGCAACGGGAGCCATCCCGGCGGTTTTTTTCTTTCCGGGGGCGGATATTCAGAAAATGTTTAGATTTCCCCGGATATTTTTAGGCTCTGTATACCCGGCCGGTCATATCCTGTAAACGGGCAAAGCCGGAAGCGGGGAATCACGGAGACAGAAGAGAGAGGCTGAAATGAAAAGGCGCCCGTGTCTATTAGTAGTGGACGATGAAAAAGAAATAAGGAACTTCCTCAAGCGCGCCCTGGAAGGACAGGGGTACCGGGTGGTACCGGCCTGCGACGGGAAAAAGGCTCTCACCCTGTACCCGCTACACCAACCGGACCTGGTTATCCTGGATATCCTGATGCCGGAAATGAACGGGCTGGAGACTCTGGAAGCCCTGCGCAGGAGCTCCGATGTGCCGGTAATCATGCTGACCGGCAAGGGGGATACGAGCTCGCTACAGGCGGCGCTGGGGCTGGGGGCCGACGATTTTGTGAGAAAGCCCTTCCACCTGAGGGAGTTGCTCGCCCGCATCAAAGCCAAGATACGGCGCGCCGCCCAGAGCTATCCTTGCCCACCGGCGAACTAAACCGGCCGAGGACTAGGCGGTGATTACTTTTTCCAGGCGGCGGAGAAGCTCTTCCCGGTCCGGGGGGCAGCCGCCCACGGCATCCGGCGCTTCCGTCTCGTCACCGAGGGTACAGTTCCCTACCCGCAAGTAACCGGTATCTCCGTATTGCCGCGGCTCTTCACCCACATAGATGCGGAAAGGCCTTCGCAGCGTTTTACCGCGCTCGGCGAGCAGACGCAGCCCGGAGATGAGGGGGATAAGGCAGCCGCTGCAGGCACGCTCCGCGCCCACAATTTCCAGTCCGGGAAAGCTGTGCCGCAGGCTGTCCCAGGGCAGTTCCGCCTTGAACTCCAGCCGCTTGATTTCCTCGCCAACGATGCTCATCCGGGTGAGGTCATTTTCTCCCAGGCCTGCCTGCGCGCCCAGGGTGATTGTGTCCACTCTTGCCGGGTCAATACCCATCAGAGCGCAGCCGACGACGTCAACGGCCACGGGGTCTTTGCCGGCGATGAGCAGCCCGGCACCGCGCCGCCGCCGGCTACCGCCGCCGATGCTGCCGATGGTATCCGGGGTGCCGTCGATGATGTTGATGGTGGGCCGGACCAGGCCGTTCAGGGCCACCACGGCGCGGTCCAGGTTAACCCGGTGAAAGCGGGGCTTGTCTTCCCGCTTCAGGCAGCCTTTCAGGTTTTTCATCGCCAGGGTGACCGTGGTCTGGTAGTGGGTCTTGAGCACCGGCAGATTGATAATGCGGTCGCAATCAAAAGCGAACTCGGTCACCCGGAACTCCGGCGGGCAGTCCGGGACGCCGCGGAAGGTCCGGTAACTGTGCTCGTCAAACAGCGCCCATTCGATGCCCAGCCGCGCCGCCATATCGCTGACGCCGGTGCGGGTGAAGCATTTCCGGAGGTCAGACTCGGGCTGGTAGTAACTGGGGCCCTCCCCGATGATAACCCGGCCGGCGCCGCGGTCAAGGCAGTAACGGGCGACCGCCTCAATGAGCCGGGGGGTGGTGATTTCCCCGCTGTCAGCGCGGCGGGGTTCCACCAGGTTCGGCTTGATGAGGACGGTCTCTCCCGCCCGGACGATTTCTTCTCCGGTGCCGTCAATTACCGCGGCAAGTTCCCGGTAAAGGTCATTGCCGGCTCTGATAAGTGAAACCGCGGTCATTTGTTCCTCACAGAGTACCTGCGCTCAGTGTGAAGCCGTCTGCTGCCGGTACTTCTTCTTTTCCGCCTGTACCAGGGTGTAGCTTTCGTCTATCATGTCCATAATGGGCAACCCGTAAGGGCACCGGGCTTCACATTCCCCGCAGCGGATACAGTTGGCGGCTTTTTCCAGCTCCTCGCCGATGTGGCGGCTAAAAACGCTCTCCAGGGAAAGGCGCTTGAACAGGCTTTCCGCCTGCATCACCAGGGAAATGGCAATTCCTTCCGAGCAGGGCTGGCAGTAATCACAGCGGCGGCAGAAGACCGTGCCCAGCTCCTGACGCAGGCGCTCAATCTCCGCCCGCTCGGCCCCGGTAAGCGCCCGGGGGGATTCCATAATGGCGGCGATTTCCTCAATCTCCGCTCTGGTCTCGATGCCGGGGATGGGTAGGATGTCCGGGAACTGGAGAAGATAGCGGAAGGCCAGAGAAGCGTTTTCCAGCATCCCGCCGGCCAGCGGCTTCATCACGATAAAGCCGACGTCGTGCTGCCGGGCCAGGGGCAGCAGTTCTTCAGCCGGTTCACAGGTAATGAAGTTAAAGGAAAACATCAGGGTCTCAAAGCGGCCGGAACGGACCAGGTCTTTGGCCATATCAATCTGGTGGGAACTGATGCCGATGTGCCGCACCACGCCGGCCCGTTTCGCCTCTTCCAGTACGGACATCGGCCCGCCGGGGGCCAGAATGGCGTCCAGAGTGACCCTGTCGTTAACGTTGTGGAACTGGTACAGGTCAATGTATGCCACGTCCAGCCGCCGCAGGCTCAGGGCCAGGTGTTCTTTTACTCCGGCGCCGGTGCGGTCGAGTGATTTTGTGGCCAGAAAAAGGCCCTCCCGCCGGCCGCGCACCGCCTTGCCGATGCGCTCCTCGCTGGTGGTATAGCCGTTGGCGGTATCGATAAAATTGACCCCGAGGTCGAGGGCGTGCCGCACCACGTCGACCGCCTCGTCTTCCTCAAGGCGCTGGATGGGGATGCCGCCAAAGCCCAGCCGGGAGACCATCATTTCCGTTCCGCCCAGTCTTATCTTTTCCATCCGTTTCTCCTTTCCGCAACCGCTACCCGTAGATGATTTTCCGCATCGCCTGATAAAAGTCTTCCGGGCTTTTACCCAGGGAAAGCTCTTCCATGGGGCACATCGCCGAGCTATCGGCTTTCATAATGCGGGGGACGATTTGCGCCAGGCGGTGTTTTACACCGTAGCGGTCCAGAGTATCGGCACCGGGCTGGCTGCCCATGGGGCTGAAGACCTCGGTGCCGCCGGCTTTGACGGAGAGCAGGGCGGCGGCATTACCGGTGACTTTATCAAATATCACCACCGGGGGAGGAGAGGCAGCCGCCTGCCCGATGTACTCCATCAGGGGCAGCAGGCGGTCTTTTCTCGAGGAGAAGACCAGCTTCCCGTCCCGATAAATGCGGAGAGTATCCCCGCTCCGTAAAAAAGCGTGATAGCTGTCCGGGTACATACTGACAGTTATTTTCCGCGGGTGGCAGGCGCCAGCCGGTGGACCAGCCAGACGAGCAGCGGTATCAAGGCCAGCTGGATGGCGATACCGGGCCAGCCCAGGCTAATGGCCGACCAGACGGCGGAGAAAGGACCCGCTTCCGCGCCCAGGGGGCTGAAAACGCTGCCGGTCACGGCGTACAGCGAGAGTACCGCCAGCAGCAGAGCCAGACGCCCGGCTACCATGGCACCCAGCAAAGACCAGGCAATCTTCAGGTTAAACTTTTCCCGAAGCAGTCCGGCGACCACACCGTAAACGGCGAGCTCCGTGACTATCTGCGGCAGCACCGCCACTACCGGCATCCCCGAGACGGCATAGCTGGCCAGGGGGGTGAGCGAACCGACAATCAGACCGGCCCGCCAGCCGAAGAGCAAACCGGCCGCCAGCACGAAAATGTGCATGGGCAGGAAGGTGGGCCCGGCCAGGTGGAACTGATGGAAGACCCAGGGGGTGAGCACGCTCAGGGAGACAAGAACAAAAGTCAGAATGTAGCTGCGTACATCGGTGTATCTCAACACCATCTCGGGCGTCCGTGTCCGGGCAACAACAATACTACTGGTCATCTTTACCTCCTTAATATTCCGGGACGGCAGTCCGGGTTTTTCCCGGCCCAATCAGCAGTATACCCTATATGGATATATGATAGAGCCTCCGCGGGTGGCTGTCAAACCGGGGCAAGGCCGCGTTTTTCCGGAATTGCGTTTCAGGTTGACATTATTCACCACGGGTAGTAGTATTCCAGCGGGAAGAGCGGCGGGGCGGGGTCTAAACTCTCAACCGGCAGGTACCAATATTTCAGTAACCGCCAGCTTTACGCCGTCCGCTATCCGTGCCAGCGTGCAGGGCACAGGATGCGGCGGCGCCTGGAAACCGCAAGGAAATAATTTAAGGAGGAGCGCGCGTGAAAAATATCGGATTTATTGGCTGCGGTCTGATGGGCAAATCCATGGCCCTGAACCTGGTCAAGGCGGGGTATCCCGTAACCGTCCATGATTTAAGGCCGGAGCCGGTGGCGGAACTGGTGGCCGCGGGAGCTACCGCTGCCGATTCCCCCCGTGAGGCAGCCAGTCAGGCAGACGTGGTGATTTCCGTGCTGACTTCATCGCCCAATGTGGAGCAGGTGATGTTCGGCCCGGACGGCGTCCTGGAGAGCCTGAAGGCGGGCGGCAGCATCATCGATATGAGCACCATTGACCCCATCGTAACGCGCAAGGTGGCGGCCGCGGCGGCGGAAAGAGGAATCAAGATGCTGGATGCGCCGGTGAGCGGCGCCCCGCTGAAAGCAGCCGATGGCACGCTTTCCATCATGGTGGGGGGAGAGAAAGAGGTCTTTGAGGAGTGCCGTGAAATCCTTCAGGTGATGGGGGAGAAAATAGTGCATACCGGGGATATCGGTATGGGAGAGGTGGTCAAGCTGGCGAATAACCTGGTGGGGGCGATTTGCGGTATCGCCGTCTGCGAGGGGTTTCTCTTCGGCACCCGGCTGGGCGCCGACCCGAAGACGCTGTTCGAGGTTATCAGCGCCAGTGCCGGCAACTGCTGGTTCCTGCAGACCAGAGTCCCCTACCCGGACGTGATACCGGAAAGCCCGGCGAACAAGGACTTCGCGCCGGGATTCACCGTGGACCTGATGTCAAAAGACCTGGGGCTTATCCTTTCGGCGGCGGACGCTACCCGGACGCCCCTGCCGGGGGGCAGTCTGGCCCAGCAGTTCATGCTTGCCGCCAAGGCCGGTGGGCTGGGAGACCGGGACTGGTCCGTGATGAGCAAGATTTTCCACCGGCTGGCCGGAGAGGAAGCCTGAAGACGGGTTCCGGTTTAGCTTAAATGCCAGAGGGCTGAGGCCCCGGGGGAAATATCCGAGCGGAGAAGCTTTTTCCGCGGCGGGCAGGAAAAGAAAGAGAGGTTATCATGGGAGAGAGACTGAAGGGAAAAGTGGCTATCGTCACCGGCGCGGGCACGGTACTGGCGGGCCTGGGTAACGGCAAGGCAACGGCGATTGTTTTTGCCCGGGAAGGGGCCCGGGTAATGGCGGTGGACTATAATCTGGAAGCCGCCGAGGAGACCAAGCAGGTTATCGATAAAGAGGGGGGAGAGTGCATAACCTTCAAGGCGGACGTTTCCCGGGCCGAGGAGTGCCAGAAGATGATAGAGACCTGCGTCAAGACTTTCGGGCGGGTGGACATAGTGCATAATAATGTGGGTATCGGGCAGTGGGGCGGACCGGTGGAGACCACGGAAGAGACGTGGGACAAAGTGATGAAGGTCAACGTGAAGAGCATGTTCCTGACCTGCAAGTACGTGATTCCCCAGATGGAAAAGCAGGGGGGCGGCGCCATCATCAACATCGCCTCGGTGGGGGCAATCCGGAGCACGCTGCCGAACATTGCTTACGCGTCCTCCAAGGCGGCGGTGATTGGCCTTACCCGGGACGTGGCCATCCAGTACGCGGAAAAAGGCATCCGGGTCAACGTGATTCTGCCGGGACTGATGAAAACTCCCCAGGCGGAGTACTACAACAAGGACGCCTGGGCGGGCGGGGACGTCGAAGAGATGTGGCGCCGGCGCGATTCCATGGTGCCGATGAAGCGGCAGGGGCAGGGATGGGACACGGCCAACGCCGCTCTTTTCCTGGCCTCAGATGAATCACAGTACATCACCGGACAGACCATCATCGTGGACGGCGGCATCAGCCAGACCATGTAGTCCCGGTAAAAGACCGGCGGGAACGGCCTAGTATTTTGAGGCGCCGGTCTCTTCCATCTTGCCGGTGACGCTGAAGATGACCCGCTCGCAGATATTGGTAACCCGGTCCGCGCTGCGTTCCATATTATGGGCCGCCCAGAGGAGACGGGTGGCCCGGGTGAGCGTTCTGGGGTCTTCCGCCATAAAGGTGAGCAGTTCCCGGAAAATCTGGTCGTAAAGGTTATCAATCTCGTCGTCTTCGGCGATAATCTGGCGGGCGGCCCCGGTGTCAGCGTTGATGAAGGCTTCCAGGCTCCGGTGCAGCATAGCAGCGGTCTTTTCCGCCATACGGGGCAGGTCTATGAGCGGTTTCAGCGGCGGCTCGTCTCCGGTCATCACGACTATCTTGGCCACGCCTTCGGCGTGATCACCGATCCGCTCCAGGTCAGTAATAATGCTGAGTCCGCAGATAATACTGCGCAGGTCACCGGCCATCGGCTGCTGCGTGGCGATAAGCTGGATGCTCTTTTCCTCGATGTCAAACCGTTTCTCGTTTATTTTCACGTCTCCGGCGATTACTTTTTTCGCCAGCTCGAGGTCTCTCTCTTTGAGGGCCTGCATGGACCAGCCGATGGCTTCCTCTACCATACTTCCCATCTGCAGGATTTCTTCCTGGATTTTCCGTAGTCGCTTGTGGAATTCCGTCCTGATTTCCATCTGGAACCTCCTTGCCGCCTTTAGCCGAAACGGCCGGTGATATAGTCCTCGGTGCGTTTGTCTTCCGGGTTGGTAAAGATGTGGGAAGTGGTGCCGTGCTCCACGAGTATGCCGGCCCGGTCCGCTTCCATCATCAGAAAGGCGGTGATGTCCGATACTCTGGCCGCCTGCTGCATATTGTGGGTGACGATGACGATGGTATAATCCCTGGCCAGGCTCCGCATCAGGTCTTCTATTTTGAGGGTGGCCACGGGGTCCAGGGCGCTGCACGGCTCATCCATCAGGATAACCTCCGGGCCGACGGCCAGCACGCGGGCGATACACAGGCGCTGCTGCTGCCCGCCGGAGAGGGCAAAGGCAGACTGGTTCAGCTTGTCTTTGACCTCGTCCCAGAGCGCCGCCTGGCGCAGGCTTTTTTCCGCGATGTCTTCCAGCTGGCGGCGCTTGTTTCTGCCGTGACGGCGGGGGCCGTAGACCACGTTTTCGAAGACGGACATCGGGAACGGATTGGGTCTCTGAAAGACCATACCCACTTTCTTGCGTAATTCGACGACGTCAATATCCGGCGCGTAAATGGAGACCCCGTCAATCTCCACCAGCCCTTCGATTCTGGCATCGGTAATGAGGTCGTTCATCCGGTTGAAGAGCCGGAGAAAGGAAGATTTGCCGCATCCGGAGGGGCCGATGATGGCGGTGACCGCCCGGGGAGGGATTTCCAGGGAGATGTTGCGCAGCGCCTGGAAGGTGCCGTAGTAAAGATTGGCCTCTTCCGTTCTCAGGGTTGCCCCGCGCTGAACTTTCTCAATACCGGCTGTTTCATTAACCATGACTAACCGTACCTCCGCTGACGAGCGCGCCACCGTATGCCGCTGGCCAGTAAATTAAAGGAGAGCACCACTGCCAGCAGGACCAGGGCGATGCCCCACTTAGTAGACTCCGGCATACCGGGAACATGCGCCGCCGCCGTGTACAGATGATAGGGCAAAGCCATGAACTGGTCAAAAGGCGATTGGGGCAGGCGGGAGACCAGAAACGCGGCGCCCACCACCAGTACGGGTGCCGTTTCTCCGGCGGCCCGGCTCATTGCCAGGATAGCCCCGGTGATTATCCCGGGCTTGGCTTCCGGGATAATGATGTGTCGGATGGTCTGCCAGCGGGTGGTGCCTATGGCCAGGCTGCCTTCCCGGTATTCCCGGGGGACGGAAAGGATGGCTTCCCGCGAGGTGGTAATGGTCATGGCCAGCGCCTGGCAGGCGAGTGTAATGCTGGCCGCCAGCAGAGACATGCCGAAGTCCAGCATAAGCACGAATACGCCGAGGCCGAAGAGGCCGTAGACGATACTGGGCACGCCGGCCAGATTCAGTATGGCCATATTGGTGAGCCGGGTGAGCCAGTTATCCCGGGCATACTCCGTGAGGTAAATCCCGGCCAGCACCCCTACCGGCAGGGAAAAAATTATGGTGCCCAGCATCAGGTAAAAAGTGCCCACGATGGCCGGAAAGATGCCGCCGGCTTTACCCGCCTGCGAAGGGGGCTGGGTGAGAAACTCCCAGGAGATAGCCTCCATTCCGTTGACGATGACGTACCCCACGATAAAGAGCACCGGCACCACCACAATCGCCGCCGCCAGCGCCAGCAGGCTAAAAGCGGTGCGTTCCGAAAGGTGGCGTGATTTTCCAGACCGAGCGACCATACCGTACCGTTACCTCGCGAACTTCCTTTTCTGACGCTCCAGCACCCGGTCCGCGATGAGGTTTACCGCCAGTGTCATCACGAAGAGAATCAGACCGATGGCGAAGAGCGCCTGGTACTGGAAACCACCCTGCACCGCGTTGCCGATTCCGGAAGCGATGGCGGCGGTCATCGGCATCATCGGCTCGGTGGGGGACAAAGGGACTGCCAGGGCGCCGCCGGCGACCATCAGCACCGTCATCGTTTCGCCGATGGCCCGGCCGACTCCCAGCATCACCGCGGCGGTGATTCCGGAGAGGGCCCCGGGAAGGCAGACGTGTCTTACCGTCTGCCACCGGGTGGCACCCAGGGCGTAAGATGCCTGCCGGAACTCGTCAGGGACGGCGCGCAGGGCGTCTTCCGAGATACTGACGATAATGGGCAGGCTCATCATAGAAAGCATAATGCCGGCGGTAAGACCGGAAAGTCCGGTGCTCAGATTGAAGGTGTTCTGTACCACCGGTGAGAGCAGCATCAGCCCGATAAAACCCATGACCACGGATGGAATGCCGGCCAGGAGTTCGATGACCGGTTTCACCGTTTCCCGCAACCGGGAAGGGGCCACTTCCGCCAGGTAGGCGGCACAGCCGACACCGACCGGCACCGCGATGGCCGTGGCCACCAGGGTTATCCAGATGGTGGCCACGAAGAAGGGCATGATGCCGAAGGTGGGCGGCTCCGAGAGAGGATACCACCGGGTGCCGAAAAAGAACTCCCAGGGCGGGGTGTGCAGGAAAACGGGCAGTCCTTCACGCAAGAGGAGAATCAGGACTCCCAGCAGCACCACTATGGCCAGCATCCCGTTCATGGAAATGAGGGTTTCAATTATTTTCTCGCCGGGACGCCAGCGTCTCCGGAGGCTCCGGGTAAGGCCGGTCCCGGAGATAGTTGGCGCTGCTTCCTGTGTCAGCATAAAGGCTTTCTTTTTTCCTTTCGCTGGTTTTTCGGGCTGGTCTTCCAGGATTCTACACTATGGCAACGGCACATAGCCAACCCCGACCACTTTCTGCTGTCCTTGCTCGGAGAGGCAGTAATCGATAAAGGCTTTGACCACGCCGGCGGGTTCTCCGTCAGTGTAGAAGAGGAGGGGGCGGGCGATAGGGTAACTGCCGTCCAGGGCGGTTTCCTGCCCGGGCATAACCGCCGGGTCATCTGCCGTTTTCTGCACCGCCACCGCTTTCACTTTTTCAGTCAGGTAGCCGAGGCCGGGATAGAAAATGGCGCCCGGATTTTTGGCTACCTCCACGATGCCTTCCTCGGTAGAGGGCAGCAGAAGCACGTCAGGGCCGTATTCGAGGCTCTTGTCTTCGGAAGGGAGCCCCTTCATCTGTACCACGTTTTCCTTGAAGTAAAGATGGGTGCCGGAACTGGTATCCCGGGCGAGGGGAACTATCCGGGTGTCTTCGCCGCCCATTTCTTTCCAGCTGGTTATTTTACCGGTATAGATGTCAGACAGCTGGGTGAAGCTGAGTTCGGAGACCGGGTTCGAGGGGTGAACCACCACCGACAGGGCGTCAATGGCCACCGTAATTTCATACGGGTTTACGCCTTTATCCGCCGCCTGCTCGAACTCCTTCGGTTTAATCTCCCGGGAAGCCTGGGTGACGTCAGTGGTGCCGTTGATGAGGGCGGCAATCCCGGCCCCGGAGCCGGGGCCGCTAACGGCGATGCTAACTCCCGGGTGGAGCTTCATGAACTCTTCCGCCCATACGGTGGTCAGCGGGGTGACCGTATTGGAGCCGATAACCTTGAAGGAACCGGAAAGCTCCGACCCGGACGGCGCCGGTTCCGTGCCCCCGCACCCGGAAATGGCGGCCAGGCCGACGCTGAGAAGCAGGGCGAGGGACAGCCAGCGGGTACGATTTTGCTTTATTCTGAATAACCTTGATAGCAATTAATTTTTCTCCTTGTTTTAGTCTGTATTCCGGTTTGCCGCGGTTCAGACAGGAAAAGGTGGTCCGCGACAGGTTTTAATCACAATCTTTGCCGGACAGGGAGGACCCCGGCAGTCCATAAGAGTGTCAGCGTTTAAGGTCTTGAACTAACTTCCCCACTCTTTCTTGATTTCGCTTCTTATTGCTCTTACCCGCTTGACCGGCTTACCGGCAGGGTCTTTCAGGCCCCAGTCTTCTTCTCCAGCGAGACAATTAAAAAAGGCCGTAGCCAGGTGGCTACGGCCCGAGTTCTGCACACAAACGAAGAGTATTCTTTTACGTTTCACCTTCTTTTATTTTACCAAGTCCTTTTCAGGCCGTCAAGATGAGTGGTGTCATTCAAGCATACCAGGTGCGGCCTGTCACCCCTGACCTCGACCACGCTCAGAGAGGCGTTACTTAAATCGAACCGCCGGTAGATGCTGTTGGTGGCGCCGAGGGCATGGACGATGATTACCTTGACCACAATCTCGTGTGCCACGAGCAGGACCTGCCGGCCGGTATCCTCCGCCACGATTTTTTCGAAAGCGCGCACGGAACGTTCGGTCACTTCCCGGAAGCTTTCCCCGTTGGGCATGGTGAAATCGGTGGGGTCAGTCCGGGTATGCCGCCATTGTTCCGGCCATCCGGCGCTGATTTTATCCACGTGCATCCCCTCCCAGTCTCCCTGGTGGATTTCAATCAGGTCTTCCAGTAATTTCAGCTCGAGGCCGTGGGGTTCCGCCAGGACCGAGGCGGTGCTGCAGGTCCTTCTCAGCGGGCTGGCATACACGGCGCTGACGGGACAGCCTGCCAGACGAGCGGAAAGGGCACGCGCCTGGGCGTATCCGGTTTCATTGATGTCCTCGTCCAGGCGGCCCATATAGTAACCCTTGACGTTAGATTCGGTCTGTCCGTGACGAACGAGCATTACTGTGGTCGTGGTCATCAATACCTCCGTTAGAAATCAAACGCTTCCCCCGGCGAGCGGGCACGATGCAAAGAGTAGCACCATCCCTAGAAAAGCCGCCAGTCCCGCAATCCCTCCTGTATGACCTCCAGGTATTCCGGAGACGGCTTTGTTTCTTCCAGCTGACCGGCCCTGATGTAGGTTATCGCTTCCAGAGGCTCACTATCCTCGCCGAAAACAGTGACTTTCAAGCGGTTGTAGCCTTCCTCAAACCGGTCCAGCCGTTTCAAACAGGTCTCGGACACCTCATAAATGGCGCCCCGGACCCTGTCCCCCCGGAAAGGCCTGATGCTGGCAACGCCGCCACGCCATTTCCGGGACCAGCCGCCAAACACCAGCTTGTAGTTGGGCAAGGTGGCCACGAACAAGGGCTTGCTGTCCGGGCAGCGTTCTTTCATCCTTTTCTGGTTCAGGTTCAAAGCGTAGGCAAAATAATACACGCGCCCACCTTCCCACCGGCGATAACCGGCTCCGGTTTTCCGGGAGATAAACTGTGGTAATAACGGCCGGGCAACTGCTAGCCGATTTTCTCCATATCCTCGCCGCAGCAGACCAGCGTGCCGCCGCCGACAACCGTCACCGTTACTTCATTACCGCAAACGTTGCAGCGGTATTTTTCCCCTACTTTCTCTACGGCCATCAAGGCACCTCCTCATTTCTCCTGCCGGTGCCGGAAATTCTTCTCCGGGTATTTAGATTAAAGCATTTAGCGCAATGAGGAGTCAAGGCAGGACGGCGGCTTTCTGACCGGGGCGGTTGTGGTGTAGAATAAGCACTGACACCCTGACAAAAAAAGGAGCGACCATGAAAGCGGAAGCGATGGAAAATATCACTACGGACGTACTGATTATCGGCGGGGGCGGCGCCGGACTCAGGGCCGCTATCGAGGCGAAAAGCCGCGGGCGCCGGGTGCTCCTGGTCTCCCGGTCTCGCGCCGGCTACGGGAGCAACACTACTATCTCCGGAGGCGGTTTTGCCGCGGTGCTATCTCCGGCGATTGATGGGCGGGACTCTGTTGACGAGCACTTCCGGGATACGGTGGAGGGAGGGCGTTTTCTTAACCGGCAGTCACTGGTCGCCATCACCGTCGAGGGCGCAGCGCAGCAGGCCGAAGACCTGCGCCGCTTCGGCGTCAGGTACACCGATGCCGCGGCTTCCCCATGGTTGGCGCTGGCCGTAGACCCGGGGCACCGCCACACCCGGATGATATACGGGGAAAACGCCTTCGGCACGGATTTTACCTTTCCCCTGCGCGAGTACGCCGCGGCGATGGGGGTGGAGATGCTGGAGGGTGTCCTGATCACCGGACTGATAAAGGACGGGGATACGGTGAGCGGGGCGGCGGGCGTAGACGGCGGGGGCAAGATATTTATCATCGGCGCGGCGGCGGTTCTCCTGGCCAGCGGCGGGCCGGGGGCCATCTACGCGCGCAACGATAACGCCGCCGGGGCGACGGGTGACGGCTACGCTTTAGCCTATAATGCCGGGGCGGTTCTCCAGGATATGGAGTTTGTCCAGTGGTATCCCGCCGGGCTGGGAGGGGGCAAGCCGGCCCTGTTCTACGAGTGTCTTCTCTGTGGCAGCGGCGGGCGGCTGCTGAACAGAAGGGACGAGGATATAGTGGAAAAGCACGCCCTGACCGGGCCGGGATGGCTAACCCGCGACCGGCTAAGTCTGGCCATCAGCCTGGAGCTGGACGCGGGGCTGGGCTTCGGCGAAAAGCTGTGCCTGGACCTGAGCGGGATAAAAGGCAGGACGAGGCAGATACTGCAACCAGTGCTGCCGAAGGGGGCGGCGCGGGGTGAGAACCGGTTTATGGTGGCGCCGACCGTCCATTTCCATATGGGCGGCGTCAGGATAAACGAGCGCGCGGAGACCGCCGTGGCGGGCCTGTATGCCGCCGGCGAGGTCTGTGCCGGTGTTCACGGCGCCAACCGGCTGGGGGGGAACGCCCTCACCGAGGTGTGGGTTTTTGGCACCATCGCCGGACGGGAAGCAGCCGCCCGAGCCGGAGAACGCGGAGCTAGGCCGCTCCCAGAAGACGCCGTGGCCAATCATACCGGGGCTCTGGCGGAGCGGCTGTCCAGACCGGGAAAGGAAGAGCCGGAAGAGCTCTTCCGTTCTCTCCAGAAGACCATGCAGGAGAAAGCCGGCCTGGTCCGCGATGCGGCCGGGCTGGAGCAGGGGGAGAGAGAGATAGGCGGCCTCCGGGAGCGCTCCCGCCAGGCAAACGTCTCCGACGGGAAAAGTCTCCATGCGGCACTTAGGCTGGACAGCATGCTGACGGTAGCGGAGATGATATGCCGGTCCGCCCGGCTGCGCACGGAAAGCCGGGGCAGCCACTACCGGCGGGAGTACCCGGGGGAAAACAACGCTGACTGGTGCCAGAACATCCTCGTCAGCGCCGGGGAAGGGGGTATGGCATTCAGCCGGCAGCCGGTGGAGTTCACCCGTCTTTCCCCGCCGGCGGAACCTTCCGCCTAGAACCACCTGCATACTTTACAACCCTGACGGTTTTATTCGCCTCCGGCTGTTCCGTGCTTGCCTCACCCCCGGCTCTTCTCCAGCCGGTGACGGGGGCGGGAGACGCCTGCTCCCGCCCGGAGAGGGGAATACGGGGGCGAGCGTGAAAAGCAAACAGAACACCCGGAGGCCAGCTTGACAGAGCACCGAAAAAGGTGTAAAGGTGTAATATAATGGTGTTTTTTGGTCCGGGTACGGGCGGATAATGGACATACCGTTACTGCCCGCAGAGAGGTACGGGAAAGCAGCGACATGGATAACGTAATGGCCCTGATTCTGGCCGGAGGAATGGGAGAGCGGCTGGGGATTCTGGCTTACGAAAGAACCAAGCCGGCGATTCCCTTTGCCGGCAAGTACCGCATTATCGATTTCACCCTCAGTAACTGTGTCAATTCCGGAATTCACAACGTAGCCGTCTTTACCCAGTATCAGCCCCGTTCCCTGGCTGACCACATCAGCATCGGCATGCAGTGGGGATTCCTGGCGCTGCCGGACCGGAAGATACAGCTGCTGCAACCTTATCTGGCCCGCGAGGAGGGCCGGGACTGGTACAAGGGAACCGCTGACGCCGTTTACCAGAACATGCAGTACGTGGAGGAGCAGGATGTGGAGACGGTGGTTATCCTCAGCGGTGACCACATATACAAAATGGACTATTCCGATATGATTGAGTTTCACCACAAAAACAAGGCGGACGCCACGCTGGCGGTTACCCGTCTGCCGAGAGAAGAGCTGGCGGAGTTCGGGACGGTAGGGGTAGACCCGGAGGGCCAGGTGGTCCACTTTGAAGAGAAGGTGAAAGAGCCAAAAAGCGACCTGGTATCCATGGGGGTTTACTGCTTCCAGAAAGACTTTCTCTTCTCCTGCCTGGAGGAAGACGCCCAGCGCCGGTCTTCAAAACACGATTTCGGGCGGAACATCTTTCCGCAGCTGGTGGGCAACTGCCGCCTGTTTGCCTATAACTTCGGGGGCTACTGGCGGGACGTGGGCAACATCCGTAGCTACTGGGAGGCCAACATGAGGCTGCTGGACACGTCAGCGCCGCTGATGTTTACCGGGGACTGGCCAATCCGCACCCGGGAGGAAGAGCACCGGCCGCCGGCTCTGGTTTCCCGCCGCGGCGATGTTCTCAACAGTATGATATCTCACGGTTGCATCATAGAGGGGCGCGTGGAGCACTCCGTTCTATCGCCGGGGGTCAGGGTAGCGGAAAATGCCTTGGTGAAAAACTCGGTAGTTATGGCGGATACGGTTATCGGGCGGGACAGCGTTATCGATTGCTCGATACTGGATAAAGATGTAATCGTTGACGTTGGCTGTCATATCGGCTTCGGCAATGATTTTCAACCGAACCGGGAGCAGCCGAGAATACTGAGCACCGGCATCACGGTGGTGGGTAAGTCAGCCAAAATACCGTCCGGGACAACAATCGGGCGCAATTGCGCTATTGACAGTAACGTCACGGAGAAAGATTTCCGCAATGACAGAATTTCCAGCGGCGAAACGGTCAAGCCGAAACGCCAGCGGACGGCGAGAAAATAAGGTAACGGGCAGCAAGCGATACAGGCTGGTTCATAATATTGGTTAAGCGGGGGAAAGGATATAATGTCAGAACTCAGGCAGGACCCGACGAGCCGGGAATGGGTGATACTGGCCCCGGAGAGGGCCAAGCGCCCCCAGCAAAAAGCTAGGAAAAGACCGCCGGTTAAACTGCCCGAGTGGGAACCTACCTGCCCCTTTTGCCGGGGCAATGAAAGCCAGACTCCGGAAGAGGTGTTCCGCATACCGGCCACCAGCCAGGGGCCAGACTGGGAAGTAAGGGTGGTGCCGAACCGGTTTGCAGCGTTGACGCCGGGGGAGGATATTAGCCGGAAGAGAAACGGGCACTTTTTCCATAAAATGAACGGCACCGGGGTACATGAAGTAATCATTGAAAACCCGAGCCATAATGCCAGTATGGCACTAATGACGTACGAACACGTGGAAAAAATACTGGTCACCTACCAGGAAAGATACAACGACCTGAAAAGAGACCGGCTGCTCAAATTCATCACCATCTTCAAGAACCACGGCTGGGCGTCAGGGACTTCCCTGGTGCACCCGCATTCCCAGCTGGTGGGCACACCCATCATGGCTCCCCATTACCACCGGAAGTTTGACGTGGCGCATGACTACAATGCGGACACGGGCAGCTGTCTCTACTGTGACTTGCTCGCTCAGGAAATCGAGGAGGGAAAAAGGATAGTGGCCGAGACCAGAGAATTCGCCGTCTTCCACCCCTTTGCCTCCCGGGTGCCTTTCGAGACCTGGATTATCCCCAAGGAGCATTGCGCTTCCTTCGGCCTCTTTCCGGTGGAGCAGCTCACCGACCTGGCCCGGATACTGAAGGATACCCTTTTCTGTCTGTACGAGGAGCTCAATGACCCGGCGTTCAACCTGATGGTGGACACCTCTACCACGGAAGACGAAGAGGACCCCTACTATCACTGGCACATCCGGATAGTACCCCGCGTATCCACCCTGGCCGGGTTTGAAATGGGGTCTGGTATTTATGTAAACTCGTCCCTGCCGGAAGAAACGGCCGTTTCCGCGCGCCAGTGCGCCGAGTCCTGCATGCGCACCGGGCAGGTCTCGTCCGAAATGAAGTCTTGAGACGAGGGCACGGTTGCGGGGAATGTTTTTGCCTAGCTTTTCCCGGCGGGCACGGTCTGCACCAGCCAGCCCAGGAAAGCTTCCACTTCACTCACTCCCCTGAGGACGAGGTCAACGTTCTCCGCCACGTCAGGGGGGGTTTCCGCACCGATAACCCCCAGCGCCAGGCCGTGAAACCGGGGGCCGCGTGACAGCTCGCGCATGACATTGAAGGCGCCGATGTCCGCCACGTCGTCACCCATATAGACCGCCGATTTGAGGTTGTAGCTTTCAATGAGTTCCTTGAGCACGGAGCCCTTGCTGATTTCCAGCGGCGGCCTGAGCTCGATGACCGCCCTGGCTTTATCGATATGGAACGGCTGCGCCGCCGGGGAGCGGCTTATTTCCTGGAGGATGGTCTCCCGCACCTTTTCCCGGTCGGGCAGGGTGCGGTAGTGGAAGACGAGGCCGGCGCCTTTATCTTCAAAGCTGACGCCCATCGGCTTGAGGACCGGCCCCAGCTCCGCAATTACCGCCTGGATTTTGGCCACGTAAGGCTGCACTTCCGGCCTGACTTCCAGTTTCCCGT
The DNA here is from genome assembly GCA_964615345.1 of uncultured Dehalococcoidaceae bacterium. GTDB lineage: Bacteria > Chloroflexota > Dehalococcoidia > Dehalococcoidales > RBG-16-60-22 > JACZSH01. The sequence goes on from CAZTMR010000003.1 coordinate 28,673, forward strand.
TAACCCATCTCTCCAGGCCGTGGTTGCCGTTATAGACCACCCCTTCCACTCCCACCAGTTCCCGCAACACTTTAATCAGCCTGCCGGAGATGGCCGAGACCAGCGGCAGGCGCGGCACCAAGCAGGCCAGGTGCTCCTTTACCGCGGGGGTTGTTTTCACCTCTTCCGCAGTGGGGGCAATCTCGGCGATGGTGCCATCGACGTCAAAGACAAGCCCGAAGGGGCCGTCAAGCACCACTTCCCTTACCCGGTCCAGATTATCAAAGAGATAGTCCATTCTTTACCTCACTTTCCAGATATCCCGGTATTGGTTCCGGCCCGGCCGGGGCTACCAGAACATTGTAAGCATTTTATCGGGACAAGTAAATAACGTCTTGCCAAAATGAAACAACCTCTGTTATAATCCACCAGCGATACGGCACAGGGGGTGTTCCATGGAAAGTACTCCGCAGTCCAAACGGCAACGAGGCACTCCGGCTCCCGACCTGATTTCCAAGCGCAGCACGATGTACGCGCTGATACTGGCGGTCTGGGCGGTCTCCATCGTCCTGCTTGCCGTGCACGCCGTTTCACTTTACGGCACCCCGGCGTCAGCCGGAAGCTGGGTACTGGTCATCCTGGCGGCGGTCTGCATGGCCGTTTTCTGGTATTATGCACTTTACCACTGGGGGCTGGTGCTTTTCCGGCGGATAAGCAAACTGAAGCCGCAAGAAGAGCTGGAAAGAGAAAGAGAGGCCGCGGGTGATTTTCCCCACATCGCGGTGCTGTATACCACGGTGGATGATTTCCGCCACAATGCCGCGCTGAGCTGCGTCAAGCAGGATTACCCCAATTTTCACGTCTTCCTGATTGACGTGAGCCAGGGACAGGAAGGCCGGGACCGGGTGGACGAGTTTCACAAGCAGTTTCCCGAGAAGACCACCATCGTCCGGCGGGAAAAGCTGGAAGGGTTCAAGGCACGCAGCCTGAACCTGGCCCTGGCCAACCAGGCCAAGGGGTACGAGTTCTTCGCGCTGTGCGATGCCGACGGGATTCTGGCGAGCGATTTTCTGAAAAAGACTTCTTTCTACATCCGGCAGGACGAGCGGATAGGTTTCGTCCAGGCCAACCATGACAGCGGCTCCAGCACCCGGAACGCGTTCACCGAGCATTTCCTGGCCGAGACCAGGATCCGCTGGGAACACAACAATGTGCCGCGGAACCATTACGGTTTCCCGCTCATGCTGGGACACGGCGTACTGGTACGCACCGAGGCCCACACGAAGGCGGGCGGGTTCCCGGAAGTGGTGGCCGAGGACGTGGCTTTTACCATCGCCATGCGTGAGGCCGGCTATACCGGTTTCTTTGCCGAGGATATCGTCTGCAGCGAGGGCGTCCCGGAAGATTACGGACAGCTGCGGAAGCGTACCTACCGAATGACCACGGCGGACACGGAGACGTTCGCCCAGCATACGGTGGCATTTATCCGGTCGGCTTCGGCCTCTTTCGCCGAGAAGTGGGACATCACTACCCACACCCTGAGGCGGACGGCCACATCCCTGTTTCTGCCCTACCTTTTGTTGCTACTGGCGGTCTCTTTTTTCTCGACGCGCCCCATGGCGGTCACCGGCTGGGGGCTGGCCGTTTTCGGCTGGCTGGCGCTACTCAGCGCTCTGGCCCGGGTTATCGTCAGCCGCTACCGCACGCCGTTCCAGATGTTCCGGCACCTGAGCCAGGTAACCTGCGTCTACGTCTCTTTCTACCTGCACACCTTTGTCTCCATCCTGGCGCTTATCATCGCCGGCCGGGCCCACTTTATCGTGACGGGGGCGAGCGCCAAGGAAAAAGGTCAGGCCAAGCTGGGGTTCCGGCAGAGGGTTTCTCGCCTGAACCCGAACAGCACGGTCATGCTGAGCACCGCTTTTGTGCTGAGCCTGATACTGCTGGGCCTGGGCGCGGTTACCCTGAACCTGGCGCTGATGGGGCTGGCGCTGGCCTTTTTCTCCCCTCTAATCCAGGGGAAAGCGGGCTGGGACAAGAAGCCGGCGGAGGCGACGGCGTGGCTGGCACTGTTACTCGTTTTTGCCGGGGCGGTGCTGGGACCGCTGGGAGTCATCGGGCCCAACTGGCAGTACCTGGTGCCGGTGGGTTTTTCGGTGATGATACGCACCTAGAGTGACGGGAAAAGCATAAGCGGCCCCGGCTGCGGTCTACTGCCGGCGCTCTCTTAGCGGCCGCCACCGGCCGATGGAAAAGAGCCGCGGGAAAAAGACTTTCCGTGTTTCCTCGATGACGAAAAGGCTGCCTCCGGCCAGAAGGGCAATTCCCCACCGGTCAATCCCCAGAGGTACGGTGCCGAAGGCTACCTGCATGAAGGGAGCGTAAACCACCACCATCTGAAGCGCGATGGCCAGCGATATCGTCATCAGCAGCCAGCGGTTACTGAAGACGCCCAGCTTGAATATATGGTATTCGTCAGAGCGGGCGTTGAAGGCGCGGAACCACTCGAAGGCAACCATCGAGCAGAAGGCCAGGGTGCGGGCTTCTTCCAGGCCCATTCTTGCCTGTGCCCAGTTGAAAATGAGGAATATGCCGACCCCCATCAGGCCCGCCAGGAAGAAAATGCGCAGCACCAGCCCCGGAAAGATGAGCCCCACGCGGGGGTGACGCGGCGGCTGCCTGAGCTCGTCACCTACCTTCGGTTCCAGCCCCAGGGGGATGGCGGCAGCGGTATCCGTGACCAGATTTACCCAGATAATCTGCACCGCCAGCAGCGGCGCCTTGCCGATAAAAAAGATGGTCAGCAGCAGGGCCAGCAGCTCTCCCAGGTTGGTACTGAGCAGGAAAAAAACCACCTTGCGCAATCGATTAAAGATGGCCCGGCCCTCTTCCACGGCGGCTACCACCGAGGTAAAGTTATCATCCGCCAGCACCATGTCCGAGCTTTCCTTGGAGACGTCCGTGCCGGTGATGCCCATGGCGATGCCGATATCGGCCGCCTTCAGCGCCGGGGCGTCGTTGACCCCGTCCCCGGTCATCGCTACCACGTGTCCGCGGCTCTTGAGGGCATTGACTATTCTCAGCTTGTGCAGGGGCTCGATGCGGGCGAAGACGGAGATATCCTCTATCTGCGCGGAGAGCTCTTCGTCACTCATCTCTTTCAGGTCAGCGCTGGTAACCGTTTTCCCGGCCGGCAGGTTCAGCCGGCGGCCGATGGCCTCCGCGGTGATCTTATGGTCGCCGGTAATCATCACCACCCGGATACCGGCCTGCTGGCTCAGCCGCACCGCTTCCCGGACCTCATCGCGGGGCGGGTCAGCCATTCCAAGCAGCCCGGCAAAGACCAGTTTTCCCGGGATATCCTGGTCACGCAACTCCTCAACGTCCGGGGGGAGTTCGAAATAAGCGGTGGCGATGACTCTCAGCGCCTGTTCCGCCATGGCGGTGTTCGCCTCCATGATGGCGGCAGTATCTTTTTCCTCGAGCGGCACCACGTTATCCCCTTGCAGACGGTACTGGCTCAGGGAGATAATTTTTTCCGCGGCGCCTTTAACGTAAATCACCCTGCCCCCGTCACGGGAGTGAAGGGTGGCCATATACTGCTTTTCGCTCTGGAAGGGGACCTCGTCAAGTCTGGGGGAAGTTTTTTCCAGCTTTTCCTTGTTCATTCCCGCCTTGGCGGCGGCCACCAGCAGGGCGCCCTCCGTAGGGTCGCCAAAGATGTCACAGCAATCGTCTTTCTCTCCGGTGAAAAGGGCGTCATTGCAGAGAGCGCCTATTCTCAAGAGAGTGGTCAGGGCGGGTTCATCTGCGGGGTTGATTTCCCGGCCGTCACGGCGGAACTTTCCCTCCGGGCGGTAACCCTCTCCGGTAACCTCCAGCCAGCGCCCGTCAACGTAGATGCGCTGCACCGTCATCTCGTTCAGGGTCAGGGTGCCGGTCTTATCCGAGCAGATAACCGTAGCCGCGCCCAGGGTCTCCACCGCCACCAGCTTGCGGATGATGGCGTTACGCCGGGCCATCATCCGCATCCCAATCGCCAGCACCACGGTAACCACCGCGGGCAGGCCTTCCGGTATGGCGGAAACGGCGGCGGCCACGGCCAGCAGGAACACTTCCAGCCATTCCAGTCCCCGGACCAGGCCGATTACAATGAGGAGAGCCACGATGGACAGGAAAAGGGCCACGATATAACGGCTCAGCTTGCTGATGTTTTTCTGGAGGGGGGTGCGCTGCTGCTCTATTCCCTGGATGGCGGTGGCAATCTGGCCGATGTCCGTGGACATCCCGGTGCGTACCGCCAGCGCGTTGGCCCGGCCGTAAGTGACGATGGTGCCCATATGCACCATGTTTTTTCTTTCCGCGAGCGGAGTTTCTTCCGGCACGGGATCAGTACGTTTGTCCACCGGCATCGATTCGCCGGTGAGCATAGCCTCATTCACTTTCAGGTTGGAAACTTCAATGAGGCGGCAGTCAGCCGGCACCCGGTCCCCGGTTTCGAGGAGGAGGACGTCTCCGGGCACAATCTCCCGGGCGGGGACCTGCTTTAACTTACCTCCGCGCCGAACCGTGGCTTTGGGGGCGGCGAGCTGAATGAGGGATTCCATGGCTTTTTCCGCCCGGGATTCCTGGACGAAGCCGATGACGGCATTGAGGACAAGCACGCCCATAATCACGCCGGCATCGATAAAGTGTCCGACGACGACCGAGATTACCGCCGCCGCCAGCAGGACATAGATGAGCGGGCTGAGGAACTGCTTGAGGAAGACGATTATCGCCGGGGTCTTTTTCCTGCCGGCGAGCTCGTTAGGGCCGTACTGGCCCAGCCGGTCACGGGCGGCATCGTCAGCCAGGCCGGAGCGGGCAGAGCCGAGCGCCTGCAGGGCTTCTTCGATGCTGATACTGTGCCAGCGTTTATCCATAGCGCAAATATAACCTATCACCGAAGGCGGCACAGGAAGGGGAGAGTAATTGCCGTCTCGCTTTCCTACCGGGGCGGGCCGGGTAAAGCGGCGGTCTCCGCCGGATTCCGGGCGCAGAACCGGATAAGCTCGGCGAAGTTGTTGACCCGGCTCAGGTTATTGGTCTCCAGGAAGCCGTCATAGGTGAGGCTTATCCAGGGCTTCCGGTAAATGGCGCTGAAGCTGTCCGCCATCGCCGCCACGATGCCGCCGGGCATACAGCCGTGGGGCATTACCGAGATAATGCCGGCGAAGTCTTTTCTTTCCGACCATTCCACTCCGCTGCCGATGCTGAGCACGGCCTCACTGCCGCAGCGGGCGGAGAGGTACTGGCCGGATTTTTCCAGCACCGCGGCCGTGGAGGGTTCTCTCCCGTTGAGCAGCTCGTGGTAATGGGCAGCGATGCGGCGTTCGTCACGCTCCTGGATAAACTTCTTGATGGAGGAGGTCACTATCTTTTTCAGCTTGCGGTCCGTGACGGCGTCTTCCAGGTTCCGGTACGAGGTGTACTTAATCCATTCGCCCATCGGGGAGACGATAACCTCAAGGCCGGCGCCTTCACACACGCGTACCAGGTCGTTATTACTGAAGCGGTTGGAGCGCAGGTAGATTTCGCCGTTGATACCCACCAGCGGGCGGGGAGGCAGGGCGGGGTCAATGAGTGCTTTGAAATGGGCAGTCGCCCGGCGCAGGATATGGTCATAGTCCGCCTTGCGGCGAACGCAATCGGCGATTCGGGCCAGGTATTCGTCAAAAAGCCGGTCCGCGGCTCCCTTTTCCTTCTCGTAGGGACGGGTGCGCCAGAGGAGCCGCTCCAATCCGTCCACGGCGACGATGCCGTTCCAGGCCATCCGCTCGAAATCCCGGCCCAGGTTCAGGTCACGGTAGGCGTTGTTCGATACCGAGGTCCGTATCGGCAGGTCAAAGCCTATCTCCCGGAGCACCCGGTGCTGTTCGACCGCGTATTTACCGAGCCGGCAGGGGCCGTAAGAGCCGCTCATAAAACCTTCCACGTTTTTCAGGTCAGTGCCGTCTTCGTAGTAGTAGCGCATAAAATCGCCCAGGGTTACCCGGTAGGGCAGACATTCCGTGCCGGAGGTCACCCGGTTACTGTAGAGGAGGTTGCGTTCGTCCGGCTCCGGCAGCACCCTCACCCGGGCCCCGGCGGCTTCCATGGCGGCGCCGACTACCTCGGCGTGGGGGGCCATGCGGGGTATGAGCAGGGTTTTCTGCGAGTTGATATGGGGGGAAGCGCCGCGGTAAATGTTTTTACGGGTATCCGGTTTGCGCCCGGTCTGGTCAGCAAAACCCTTGATGGTATCGACATAGGCTTCCAGGCGGGTGACCAGCCCGGCCTCGGCGGCGTGTTCGTCAATTTCCAGCTGCCCCAGGGGCTTGCCGCCCATAATATCTTCCATCATCCGGAGAATGAACGAGTTAGGGCCGCAGCCGAAGTTGGTCAGGGCAAGGCCGTAAAGCTGCGGGTCAGCTTCGGTGATGGCGGCGGCGGCGATGAACTTGCTTTCATAGAGCCAGTAGGGCCGGTCCGAGTAATGGCGGGGGTTCACCGCGGAGAGGGGCAGCAGGTCCAGCGGCACCGGCACCACGCCGAGCTGGGCCAGTTTTTCGGCGATGCCGAGGTTAGCCCCGGAGTCCTGGGACATATAGGAGCGTGAGAGGATGACCACGCCCAGTTTGCCGCTTTCATGGAGCTGTTTCAGCAGGCGGTTGCCCAGCACCATCCGGCTTTTTTCGAAGCGCTGCTGGGCGCGGAGGCCTTCCCGGGCGGCTTCCCGGCCCTGTTTCCGGCCGAAGCCCATCTTTACGGCGATTCCGGCCAGGGCGTTGATTACCCCGGCATTACCCCGGCTAAAATCAATGGTGGGGGTCAACATCCGGTCTCCCAGGTCCAGGGTCTGGCGTATGATATAGGGGGAAGCCTGGATGAGGGGGCAGGCATATTTCTGGTTTTCATCGCCGTCTTTTTCCCCCAGCCGGATAGCGCTGGGGTAGAGGATAAAATCAGAGTTTTTCAAAGCAGCCACGTGGCCGTGTAGCAGCTTGAGCGGGAAGCAGCTGTCAGTGTAGCTCAGCTCCACGGACCGCTCCATAATCTCGCCGGTGGTCTTGCCGGAAAGAGCCGCTTTCACACCGAGCCCGTTGAGGAAGCCGATAAGCAGCGGGGCGTAATCATAGACCAGGAGGGCCCGGGGTATGCCCACGGTGGGCCCGCGGCCGGAGCCTTCCCGGTAATCGCTGAAGAGCAGCTTCTCCCGCTCATCGAAGAAGGTTTCCACCCTGGCCCGGCTGACGGCGCTGTCATAGCGGTCACACCGGCTGCCGTAATAGGTAAATTTCCCGTCCGGCATCCGCATACGGGTGATGGTGCAGTTATTATCGCAGGACTTGCAGATAAAAGTGGAAAGGTCACATTCAGCGTCCACCGCCGGCTGGAAGCCTTTGAACTGAGACGTCCGCCCGGCGGTCTCTTCCCGGGCGAGCAGGGCGGCACCGATGGCACCGCTGACTTCCCGGTGTTCGGCCACGGTGAGCGTTTTCCCGGGCAACTGCCGCCGGAAGGCAGAGACCACGGCCTGGTTGTAAAAAACGGCCCCGGTGAGGATAACCCGGTCGCCCAGCTTGCGGTGACCGACCACCTTGGAGAGGTAGTTTCCGGCGACCGAGTTAGACAGGCTGGCGGTAATCACTTCCAGGGGCACGCCTTCCTGCTGGGCGGAAGGGACCGCCTGCCCCATAAAGGCGGCGCAACGCGTACCCAGGTCTATGGTGCAGGGCGCGGTAAAGGCAAGTCCGGCGAACTCCCCGTTTTTCACGGAGACACCGAGGGCGTCCGCCAGCTCGTCGATAAAACTGCCCGTCCCGGCGGCGCAGGCCTTGTTCATCTGGTAGTCGACCACCACGCCGTTCCGCTTGATGACCAGCTTGGAGTCCTGCCCGCCGATTTCGATAATATCCGCGTCAGGGTCGATTTCCACCGCGGCCCGGGTCTGGGCGGTTATCTCGTTTTTCACCAGGTCAGCCCCGATAAAGCCACCGACCAGGTAGCGTCCGGAGCCGGTAACGCCAGCGCCGAGGATGTCCACTTTGCCGGCGCCAGCGCGGAGCAGGTTGCGGAAAACGTCCTTGACGGCTTCAACCGGCCGGCCGGCGGTCATCAGGTAGCTCTTGGCCAGAATCCGGGTGCCGGTCTCATCCATTATTACCGCTTTGGTGCTGGTGGAGCCGACGTCCACGCCCAGATAGCCGGCGCAGGCTTCTTCTATGCGCCGGGGGTCACCGTTTCCGGGCAGGGAAACCTGCTCCAGGGGGGACATTTCAAAATAGTTCTGCCTTTCACCTTCCTCCGGAAGCCGGGCCACCCGCGATTCCGTTCCCCGCGCCAGCAGGGCGGAACCGATGGCTTCCAGATGAAGGGATTTCTCCGGGACGGTTACCGCCACTTTGTGCCCGTTGCGGGCAGAAATGGCCTCTTCAAGGGCTTTAACGATGGCGCCGTTGGCGGCTACTCCACCGACGAGATAGACCGGCTCTTCAAAAACACCCCGGCGCAGCGACATTACCATCCGGGCGATGCTTTCACAGAGGGCGTAGAGCATCGCTTCCCGGGAGACGCCTTTCTGCTGCAGGTGAATAAGGTCACTCTTGGCGAAGACGCTGCAGCGGGCGGCGATACGGGGGGCCTTACCTTCAAACTGCAAGGCCAGACGGGCAAAATCTTCCAGGGTGATGCCGAGACGGTAAGCCTGCTGTTCCAGGAACCGGCCGGTGCCGGCGGCGCAGAGAGGGTTGGAGGCCACCTTCCAGGGTTTTTTCAGTCCGTCTTCCAGCCCGATGACCAGAGAGCTCTGCCCGCCAATCTGGATTATGGTCCGGGCGTCAGGGTGGTAGTGGAGCAAGCCGGAAGCTACCGCCAGCGAGCTGCTGTAATCCGCCCAGTTATACTCTTCCGGGATGACGCCCTTGCCGGCCCCGGAGACTCCGGCACCGGTGATACCGGCGACGCCAAACTTCCCGTCCAGGCGGTTAATCAGGGAGTTCACCGCGATGCGGGGGGAGCCGGTAATCTTTTCCGTGTCAAGATGAACCACGTCACCGCTTTCCCCGGTCAGGGAAAGCTTGGCGTTAACGGAACCGATATCCAGGCCGAGAGAATAGTCCATATGCTTCAAGTTTAGCAAAATCAGGCCGTCTTGCAAAGGCTGACCGGCCGGCTAATATCCGAGCCAGCCCTTACCTTTGAGCAGGCCGCGCAGGTAAGCTACCTGGCCGGCGTGCTGGTGGTTATCCCCCATAACACTGACCAGCCGGACGCCTACCGTGGGCAGCGGCTGATACCAGGGCTCGTCCAGTTCCCGGTCCAGGTCACTTTCCGAAAGGCTGTCAATATAACGCCGGGTGCGGGCGAGCACGGCGCGGTGATAATCGACCAGGATACCGGCGGGCGGCGATTTGAAGACGGCCACTTCCGCGGAGCTGTGTCCCCAGCCTACGTCGGCCGGGTCAGCCGGGCGGTTGAACCGCTCGTACCAGCTTTCAGACACCCAGAGCTGCTCCTCTCCCATCAGGTCGGCAACGTGGTCGTCCTGGACGCGGGTCAGGTGCCACGCCAGCCAGCCCATACTGTTACAGTCAGGCCCGGGCTGCCAGTCCAGGTCGCTCCCGGTCAGCCCGTCCAGGGCCGATTCGAGAACGCCCAGCACGCGCTCATAACCATCTGTCAGCAGCTTGCGAAAGTCCATTGTCACCTCCCAGATTCACGGTGGCTGTTTTTCTCCCGCTCGTTCTTCCGGGAAAGCCCACCTGCTTGCGGTCATTCCGGTTCAACCGGCACGTACAGGGACGCGGACACGGGGTAGATTACCTCCAGGTAGACGGTGGCGCCGGCCGGGCCGTCTCCTTCCTCCGCGGGGTTGCGGAAGGTCAGCGTGTAGGTATCTCCTTCCGCTTCAGTGGCGATAAAGGAAAAACGGTCAGAGGCGGGGTTATCAGCGTCTCCGCCGGCGGGTAAAGGAGACCGGTAAACGGTCTGTTTGCCGGTAATGGAAAGGCGGATGTCCTCTCCTTTTTCCAGGTAGAAGTAGCCGTCCACCTCTTCCCCGGGGGAAAGCTTCATCAGTATGGCGGTCTCATCTCCGGCGGCAACCCGGAAGCGCATCTGTTTCATTTTCCAGGCCGAACCGAGCTCCACGGCCTTCTCTATCTTCAGGTCCGCCGAAGAGGATTGAGGGATATCCTGAGTCAGGCCGGACAGCTCTTCACAGCCGGCGACGGAGAAGAGCGCCAGCACCAGAAGGGCGATGACGATTTTCCGGGCCATTTTCAACCCCCCGTTATTTTTCGGTCAGCTGGCCGGCTTTCGCCCTGGCGATAAGCTCGTCTTCCTTCCGCACGTCTTCCATCGTCCGCGGCATGACTTCCGGCGGCGGCGTTTCCAGGCCGTGTTTCCATTTCAGGAAGCGCAGTCCGGTAATGGGATAAAGGGCGTTCACCAGAATATCGCCGATATCGTCGGTAAAGTCTTTCACCGCCTCGCGGGCGGCATCCATTTCCGGCTCCAGTAAATCGGCCGGGCGGTGGGTTACCGGCGTCTGCCCCCGCTTGTAGCGCTTGAGCACCTCCGCCTGCACTTCGGGGTCGATGGGCGCCGGCGGTCTGCCGTAGAGCCCGTAACAGTAGTCCATAACCTGGGTGGTTACCAGCTTGTACCTGCCGACGAGCACGTTCTGCACCGCCTGCACTCCCACAATCTGGCTGGTGGGGGTGACCAGCGGCGGATAACCGAGCTCTTTCCTCACCCGGGAAACTTCCCGGTACACCTCGGGGAGGCGGTCCAAAGAGTTGGACTGCTGCAACTGGGAGACAAAGTTGGATATCATGCCGCCGGGTATCTGGTGCACCAGAACGCCGGTATCAATGACGGACATCCGGGTCTGGTTCAGGAAGCTGCGGTATTTCGGGGCGATGGACTCGAAGTATTCTCCCAGCTTGAGCATATGGTTCAGGTCCAGGCCGGGGTCGCGGGGGGTTCCGCGCAGGGTGGCCAGTAGCGGCTCCAGAGCCGGCTCCGACGAGCGCAGGGCGAAGGGGGCCAGGGCGGTATCGATGACGTCCACGCCGGCTTCCGCCGCCTTGAAATAGGTCATCGCTCCCATACCGCTGGTGAAATGGGTATGGAGCTGGATGGGTACCTTCACTTCTTTTTTCAGGGCACTGACCAGGTCATAAGCGTCATACGGGGAAATCAGCCCGGCCATATCCTTGACGCAGATACTGTCCGCGCCCATATCTTCCAGGATGCGGGCCTTCTGCAGGTAGTAATCAAGGTTAAACACCTCTCCACCCATCCTGGGTTCGGTCAGGGAAAAACAGATGGAGAGCTGGGAATGCTTGCCGCATTCCTTGACCACCTCGTGGGACCGGGCCAGGTTGCGCTCGTCATTGAGAGCATCGAAGATGCGGAAAATATCGATGCCCACCTCCGCGGCGTGGCGGACAAAGGCGGTGACCACATCGTCCGCGTAATGGCGGTAGCCGACCAGGTTCTGTCCCCGGAGCAGCATCTGCAGCGGGGTATCCGGCATCAGCTTCTTGAGGATGCGCGGTCTCTCCCAGGGGTCCTCATTCAGGAAGCGGGTGGCCACGTCAAAGGTGGCGCCGCCCCAGACTTCCATGGAGTGGAAGCCGGCTTTATTCATCTCGCCGGCGATTTCCACCATGTCATCGGTACGCATCCGGGTGGCCAGATTGGACTGGTGGCCGTCACGCAGGGTGACGTCAGTGATTTTCAGCGGTTCTTTACCTGTCGCTCTGCTCATCGCTGCAAGTCAACTCTCCCTAATAATATTTAGCGCTTAATACTTGTCCGGTGACCGGCTTTTTCTCCCGAAGGAACTTTCTCCGGCTATTATAGCACACAATGTTTACGGAGATAAGCCCGGGAGGAAAGGTGCTTTCCCGTCCGGCTCGTCCGGCAATTGATTTTTCCAGCCGGTTTCCCTTATCATACATTGACACCCGTAGTCACGTTCCGGCGATAAGACTACTGCGGGAGTGCCGGGTAGCGAGGTGGTTTTATGATGAAACCGGAAGTCCCTTATCCATCCCTGGGCACGCCGTCCGTGCTGGTGGACCTGGACCGGCTGGAGGCCAACATTAAAGAAATGGCCACGCTGGCCGCCGGGGCCGGGGTGGGACTGCGGCCGCATACCAAGATCCACGAGAGCGCCCTTATCGCCCGGATGCAGACCGGGGAGGGAACCTGCGGGGTGGAAGTGGGGCCGGTGGACCAGGCGGAGGTAATGGCCGAAGCCGGTTTCAGGGATATAGTGGTGGCGCACCCTTTCTGCGGGCATCACAAGCTGGAAACGCTGAAGAGAGTGCTCGGCAGGCCGGAGGTCACCGTCACCGTGGTGGTGGATATGTTCGAGCAGGCGGAGGGGCTTTCACAGGCCGGACAGGCGATGGGCAGAAAAGTGCCGGTGCTGATAAAGCTGGAAACCGGGGCCAACCGGTATGGAGTGCTACCCGGCGGGCCGGCCCTGGAGCTGGCGCGGCAGCTCGGCCGGCTGCCCGGAATTGAGTTCAAGGGCGTATACGCCCACGAGGTTGGCCGGGAGCCGACGCCGGAGGGCATCGAGCGGGAGGCCTTTGAGGTGGCCACCGCGGCGGTGGAGACCGCCCGCCGGATTAAGCGAGAGGGCATCCCGGTGGCGCACGTCAGCGTGGGCGCCTCGGCAACCTACCGGGCCTCCTGCCGGCTGATAAAAGAGGGCAAGTTCCCAGAGATAACCGAGATCCACCCGGGCAGCGGTATCGTCGGCGACCTGAAAGGGGTCTCCGTGCTCGCTTTGCCCGAAGAAAGCTGCACGCTTTCGGTGCTGGTGGGCGTTATGAGCACGTCACACCCCGGCCACGCGGTAATTGATGCCGGCGTAAAAACGTTCGGCGCCGACTCTTTGATCAATTTGCGGGAGCGGGAGGGGTTTTTCCGGGAGGGAAATCCCCGGTTCGGCGTGGTGCGGGGAAGACCTGACCTCTGGCTGGGCTCACTTCACGCCGAGACCGGCCGCATATTCTACCGGGACCGTTCCAAAACGCTGAAGGCGGAGGGCCGACTGGAAGTCATACCGAACAACGCCACCCTGGTAATCAACCTGCATGACCGGCTTTACGGGGTGAGGAACGGGGCCGTAGAGCAGTTAATCCCGGTCACCGGCCGGGGGCGGGGAAGCTAGTATTTCTGCGAGGAGGCAAGCGATGCCGGAACATATTCCGACTTATGAAGAAGCCCGGGGGCTCTTCCGGGAATTCAACCAGACGGAAAGCCTGCAGAAGCACGCCTGCGCCGTGGAGGGGGTGATGGCGTACATGGCGCGCAAGAAGGGGGAAGACGAGATCAAATGGCGAATCATCGGGCTGGTGCATGACCTGGACTACGAGCGTTACCCGCAGGAGCACTGCCACAAGATACGGGAGATGCTGGAGGCGAGAGAATGGCCGGAAGAGTATATCCGGGCGGCCGTTTCTCACGGCTGGGGCATCTGCACGGATGTAGAACCGCAGACCGAGCTGGAAAAGACGCTGTATACCATCGACGAGCTGACCGGTTTTATCACCGCGGTGGCGCTGGTGCGCCCTTCTAAAAGCCTGGCCGATCTGGAAGCGAAGTCGGTTATGAAGAAGTGGAAAGACCGGGCTTTCGCCGCCGGAGTGGACCGCTCGGTAATTGAAAAAGGAGCGGCCATGCTGGGGGTAGAGCTGCGCGACCTGGTAACCGATGTCATCCTGGGGATGCGGGAGGTCTCGGATAAACTCGGTCTCTAGACCGGCGCGGGAAATATTGCACCGGGCTGGAGATTGTATTAAGATGTATCGGCAATAACGAAGAGAGGGGGAAGCTATGGCTCACGACGAAAAGTTAATCACGGAACTGGAGTCCAAAGCGAAAATCCTGCGGCGGGATACCATCGAAATGATAAAGGCCGGAGAGTCCGGCTGGCTGGGCGGTTCCTTTTCCCAGGCGGACATCATTGCCGCGCTGATGTTTCACCACATGAAGCATGACCCGGCCAACCCCGCGTGGGAGGAAAGAGACCGCCTCATCGTCTCCAAGGCACATTGCTGCGAGACGGTGTACGCAGCGCTGGGTGAAGCCGGCTATTTCGACAAGAAAGAATACCGGTCTTACGGGAAGTTCGGCGCCGTGCTGCAGGCGCACACGGAGCGGATAGTGCCCGGGGTTGAATACTCCGGCGGTTCGCTGGGGCAGGGGCTGTCTTTTGCTCTCGGCGAAGCGCTGGCGGCCAGAATCGGGCGGGAGAAACCGCTTTTCCGGGCGTTCTGTATCCTCGGCGACGGCGAGTGTAACGAGGGCCAGGTCTGGGAAGCGGTGATGGCGGCGGCCCATTACAAGGTGGATAACCTGGTAGCGATTATCGACCACAACAAGTTCCAGTCGGGCGGAAAAGTGGAAGACCGGATAGACCTGACGCCGATGATTGAAAAGTGGCGGGCGTTTGGCTGGGACGCCGTGGAAATCGACGGCCACAACTATAACGAAATCCTCACCGCCCTGGAGAACGCAGACCAGACCGTGGGTAAGCCGCACGCCATCGTGGCACATACCATCAAGTGCAAGGGCGTGCCTTCCTTCGAGCAGAAGAACCTGCATTTCTGCAAGCTGAGCGAAGAAATGTACGCCGAGGCCCTGGGAGCGCTGCAGTAGAAGCGCCGGCGGGGGAAGCAGGCGGCCGTACCGAAAAAGAGAGCAAGGGAGTCAGAAGAATGAAGCGAAACTTTGTGATGGAACCCTTCGGCGAGCCGAAGACGATGTATGACGCCTATAACGAAGCCCTGGTGGCGGAGGCGAAACAAAACAGTGACATTGTGGTACTTTACGGAGACTTCCCGCGGGGCGCCGTGGGGGAGCTCTTCGAGAAAGAGTTTCCGGACCGGCTGGTGGACGTGGGAATCGCCGAGGCCAATCTGATAACCACCGCCGCCGGGATAGCCGGGGCGGGCAAAATAGCCTTCACCCACTGCCACGGCATTTTCGCCGTGGGACGGGCCTACAACCAGATAAGGCAGAATGTGGCTTTCGACTGGCTGAACGTTAAGATAGTCATGTGCAACTCCGGCATGCTCTGGGCTTTCATGGGCGGTTCTCACCAGATAATCGAGCAGATAGCCGCCCTCCGCGCCATACCCAACATCCTCCTTATCTCCCCGGCCGACCAGGTGGAGACCCGGAAAATGGTGCCGGCGATTACCAGATACGAGGGGCCGGTGGCCGTGCGGCTGGCAAGTCCGGCGGTACCCACCGTTTATACCGAAGAGCTTCCCTTCGAGCTGGGCAAAGCGGTAACCGCGGCGGACGGTGATGACGTTACCATCATCGCCACCGGCATCATGCTTTCGGACTCGCTGCAGGCGGTGGATATCCTCTCCGGAGAAGGCGTCAAGGCGCGCCTGCTGGATATGCATACCATCAAGCCGATTGACGAAGAGGCGGTGCTCAAGGCGGCCAGAGAGACCGGAGCGATTGTTACCGTGGAAGACGGTTCCGTCCTGGGCGGCCTGGGTGGGGCCGTGGCCGAGATTGTCACCGAAAACAGCCCGGTGCCGGTCAGACGCGTCGGCATCAAGGACCGCTTCGGCCAGTCCGGCACTATCGCCGAACTGAAGAAAGAGTACCAGCTTACCGCCGAGGACATTGCCCGGGCGGCCAGAGAGGCGATAAAGGGGAAATAGCCTGCCTCCGGCGCGCGGCCGGGCCGCCGTGACCGGACTCGTATCCGGGCAAAGCAGGGCCAGTTTTTCCGGGTGGGGTTTTCCGCCGGATTTCTGGCTGGCGGCTTTCTTCCTGCCACAGAGGAGGATATGCAGGGTCCGCCGGGACCACCCGGCCAGACTCTTCCCCGGTCACTTTCTTATGATAAACTGGCGGTATCCGGACAAACCGGTAACCGCTTGCCGGAGGGGAAGAGACCCCGATGAGTTACCGTCCAAAGCGCGCCGCTTTTTTATTATTGCTGGTGCCGGCACTGGTTTTCCCGCTTTCCTGTGCGGGCACCCCCGGGGAACCCGTCCCCGCCGGCGGCAAAGACGCCGTTCCCGTCTACGGCTACCGCGTGGTCAATGCCTACCGGCACGACAGCGCTGCTTTCACTCAGGGACTGGCCTTTGTTGATGGCTGGCTGTACGAAGGGACGGGGCTCCACGGTCATTCCACCCTGCGGCGGGTAGAGCTACAAACCGGTGAGGTCCGGCGGCTGGTAAAACTTCCGGGCCGGTATTTCGGCGAAGGGGTAACCGTATCCGGCGACCGCGTCATCCAGCTCACCTGGCAGGCCGGCACCGGCTTTGTCTACGACCGGGAAAGCTTCGCCAGGCTCGAAGAGTTTCACTACGAGACGGAAGGCTGGGGCATCACCGGAGACGGAGAAAACCTGATTATGAGTGACGGCTCCGCGGTGCTGCGCTTCCTGAACCCGGAAACTTTCCGGGAGACCCGCCGCGTGGAAGTGAGCGGACCGGACGGGCCGGTAAGCCGCCTCAACGAGCTGGAATACGTAAGAGGCGAGATATACGCCAACGTCTGGCAGACGGACAGAATCGTCCGGATAGACCCGGGCCGCGGACAGATAACCGGCTGGATAGACCTGGGCGGACTCCTCAGCCGCGACGAGGCGGCCGGAGCCGACGTTCTGAACGGGATTGCCTACGACAGAAACGGGGAAAGGCTGTTCGTAACCGGAAAGCTCTGGCCCTGGCTTTTTGAGATAGAGCTGGTGCCATCCGGTAATTGAATTCGTACCAATATCCGGATGAGACACCCTCTTGACGTATTCGTGTGGTTCGTAGTATGCTACTACTCATTATCCCTTTATCCGGCAGAGAATACCAGTGTTTTCAAACACGGAGCAACGAGGTATGGCGACATGGAGTATCCGGAGATAACCAAACCAGACATAAGCGAGTTTCCGGTCAGGCCAAACCTGACCACGGAGCTTTCCCCGGGGAGCGATTTCGAGTGGACGGCCATCGAAAAAGAGCTGGGGATAAACTCCCGGGAAGAGGTAAACCTGGCGCACCTGGCAATCGACCGGCACGCCGCTTCTTCTCGCCGCGATAGAGTAGCCCTGCACTGGGAAGGAAAGAAAGGCGAACGGGAAAGCTACACTTTTGCCGAACTGGCCGGGCTGACCGGCCGGTTTGCCAACGCTCTCCGGAAGCTGGGGGTGAGAAAGGGCGACCGGGTCTTCACCTTTCTTGACCGCGTCCCGGAGCATTACATCGCCATTTTTGGCGCTCTCAAGATGGGGGCCATCATCGGGCCGCTTTTCGCCGATTTCGGTCCGGACCCGGTGCGGGACCGCCTGCAGGACAGCGGCGCCAGGGTGCTGGTGACCAGCCCCGCGTTGAGGGAGCGCATCGCCGCCCTGCTGCCGGAACTGCCCGAACTGAAACACCTGGTTATCGTCGACCGGGAAGGGGGCTATACGGCACAGCCGGGTGACGTGCTTTACCGGGAGATGATGGAAGCCGCTTCCCCGGAATTTCCCGGCATCAGCACCGGGGCGGAAGATTATTCCGTTATGCACTACACTTCCGGGACCACGGGCAAACCCAAGGGAGCGGTGCATGTCCACTATACCGCCGTCCAGCAGTTTGCCACCGGCAAGTGGGTGCTGGACTTTCACGATGACGACGTTTACTGGTGCACCGCCGACCCGGGCTGGGTCACCGGCACTTCTTACGGGATGTTCGCTCCCTGGACCAACGGGCTGTCCCAGGTGGTCTACGAAGGCGGCTTCCGCGCCAGCACTTGGTACTCGATTATCGAGAGGTACCGGGTGACGGTCTGGTACACGGCGCCCACGGCGATACGTATGCTGATGAAGGCGGGGGAAAAGGCAGTCCAGCAACATGACATCAGCAGCCTGCGCCATATCTGCAGCGTGGGTGAGCCGCTGAACCCGGAAGCGGTGATGTGGGGGCTGAAAGCATTCCGGCAGCCGATTCACGATAACTGGTGGCAGACGGAGACCGGCGCCCAGCTCATCGCCAACTACCCGTTCATGGCGGTGCGCCCCGGTTCCATGGGACGTCCCATACCCGGAATCAGGGCGGCCATCCTAGACGAAAACTACGCCGAACTGCCGCCCGGGAAAGAGGGGCAGCTGGCCATCAGGCCGGGGTGGCCTTCCATGTTCCGCATCTACTGGAACAACCCCGAACTGTACCAGTCCCGCTTCCAGAACGGCTGGTACATTACCGGCGACAACGCCTATACCGACGCCGACGGTTATTTCTGGTTCGTCGGCCGCGCTGACGACGTGATAAACACGGCCGGGCACCTGGTGGGGCCGTTCGAGGTGGAAAGCGCCCTCATCGAGCACCCGGCGGTGGCCGAGGCCGGGGTCATCGGCAAGCCGGACCCCATCGCCATGGAAGTGGTCAAAGCCTTCGTGGCGCTCAAGGACGGGTACGAACCGACCACCGAACTGCGCCGGGAGCTGCTCAAGTTTACCCGCCGCAAGCTGGCTTCAGCGGCAGCGCCCCGGGACATCGAGTTTATCGCTTCCCTGCCCAAGACCCGCAGCGGCAAGATAATGCGCCGCCTGCTGAAAGCGAAAGAGCTGGGCCTGCCGCCCGGAGATACCTCTACTTTAGAAGAGTTTTAAGGAGCCGGCCGATGAACCAGTACCGGATTAACCCGAAACCGAAATACTTTAACTTCAGGGGCGGGATACCGCCCATACCGCTGGAGTCCAGCCCGGCGGAAATACCCGCGGACGGCCCGCTGACACACCCCAAGCGCATCACCGATACCACACTGCGGGACGGCGCCCAGGACCCTTGCTTTGCCATCTTTCCCAACGAGGCCAAGGTAAGGTACTTTGACCTCCTTCACGAAATGGACAACGGCACGGGCGTAATCGATAACGTGGAAGTGTTCATCTACCAGAAACGAGACCGGTGGGCGCTGGAAAAGCTCCTGGAGCGGGGCTACGATTTCCCGCGGGTAACCACCTGGACGCGCGCCAGCCCCAAGGATATCCGTAACCTGGTGCAGATTTCCGGGGGCAAGATTACCGAGACCGGGATGCTCGCTTCCTGTTCCGACCATCACCTCCTCGACCGGCTCGGCTTCCGCAGCAAGGAGGAAGCCGCGGAAAAGTTTCTGGCGCCCATCCTCACCGCCTGCGAGAACGGCATCACTCCCCGGGTCCACCTGGAGGACGCCACGCGCGCCGACATCGAAGGCTGGGTGCTCCCCTTTATGCAGCGCGTGATGGCGGAGACTGAAGGCAAAGCGCTTTTCCGGGTCTGCGATACACTGGGCATCGGGTCGCCGGACCCTTACGCCGCCCTGCCCTTTGGCGTCCCGCGGCTGGTATCCACGCTGCTCAAGGAGTCAGGAGCACGGCTGGAGTTTCACGGGCATAACGATTTCGGCTGTGCGGCAGCAAACAGCATGGCTGCTTTCCGCTACGGCTGCCAGCGCATAAACGCGGGCTTCGCCGGGCTCGGCGAGCGAACCGGAAACACCGCCCTGGAGCAGGTGCTGGTGAACTACGTCCGCCAGTACGGCAACCCCGGTCTGAAACTGGAAGCGCTGACGGAGATAGCCGACCTGATAAGAACAGAGGTAGTCCCCATACCGGGAAAACAGCCGATAATCGGCAGTGACATTTTCAGTACCCAGGCGGGGCTGCACCAGACCGGGATACAGCGCCAGGCACAGGCTTCCGGCGGGCTGATTTATCTTCCTTATGACCCCCGCATCGTCGGCCGCCGGGAAGCGGAGTTGAACCGCATCGGCTCCCTGTCCGGAATGGACGGCATTATCTCCCTCCTCAACCAGCACCGGCAGGATTCCGGCAGCCAGGAGCCACCGTTCACCGGCGTCAGCCGGACGGTAAAACACGTTTACGACCGTGTCCACGAGGCCTACGACGGGTGCTATGACGAGGCCACGGGCCGGTACGCCGGCTACCGGACCACCTTTTTCGAGGCCGAGGACCTGGCCAGAATCGCCGAGCAGTTCCAGAGCGAGAAAACGGAACCGGCCTGACCCGAACACCCGCCGGCAAGCGTTGCCTGAGATAAATGTCACATACGTCTCAATCGCCGTCGCCTATAATTCAAGGTGTATGAAAGCGGTTTTTCGGGGCAGATTTCAGGCAATTGTATTGATTGCGCTGCTGGTGGCCGGTCCTGGACTGGCCGCCTGTTCTCCGCCCGGCGAAACGGGTGGGGAGAGGGAAATCGGGAAGGAAGAAGCCGGGAAGCTTATGGAGCAGCTTTCCGGCTTGAACGAGGAGGCGGCGCAGGCGGCGGTTGAACGCGTCATTGAGACCGGAGACAGCCGCTTCACCAGCGTTTTCATTGAGCTGGTCGGCGGTCGCCAGGTGGACATTATTGAAATGTCCCAGGAGCGCTTCGAGAGCTATGTCAGCGCGCTAAAAACGCTCACCGGGGAAGACTTTGGCTACCACTGGGCGGACTGGGTGGAATGGTACGGCCAGACGGACCTCGAACCGCCGCCGGGCTATACCGGCTGGAAAGGGAACTTTCTTTCCCGAATCGACCCCCGTTTTGCCGATTTTTTGAATGAAGACGCCGAAACGGCGGTACGGGTGGAGGAAATCATGTGGGGCGGGGTCAGGGTGGACGGCATCCCGGCGCTGGACAATCCGAAAATGGTAGCGCCGGAAGAGGCCGGTTACCTGCTGCCGGAGGAGCCGGTTTTCGGCGTGGTGGTTAACGGGGACGCCCGCGCCTACCCGCTGCGCATTATGGACTGGCACGAAATGGCCAATGACGTTATCGGCGGGGTCCCGGTTTCCCTGGCTTACTGCACGCTGTGCGGTGCCGCCATCGCCTATGACGGCCGGGCCCCGGACGGGGAGACCTACACCTTCGGCTCTTCCGGCCTGCTCCTGCGCAGCAACAAGCTGATGTACGACCGCCAGACGAATACTCTGTGGAACCACCTCACCGGGGAGCCGGTAATGGGGGAACTGGCCGGGGAGGACATCAGTCTCCGCCTGCTCCCGGTAGTGCTCACCGCCTGGCAGGACTGGCAGGAGCAACACCCGGAGACAGTGGTGCTGGATTTAGACACCGGGTACAGCCGGAACTACTGGCCGGCGGCCGCTTACGGTCACTACTTCGTCAGCGAGGATACGATGTTCCCCGTCTGGCAGCGGAGCAGTCTGCTGGATGATAAGGCACAGATATACGCGCTGAGAATAGACGGTATCCCCAAGGCCTATCCGGTAGACATCCTGGCGAGAGAAGAAGTGGTCAATGACACCGTGGGCGAGACGCCGGTGGTGATAGTGGCGGGGCGGGGCACGGTGGATGTCACCGGAATCAGCCGGTTCGGGCCGGTGACATATACCGCGGGCGGCGAGGTCCGCGCCTACGAGCGCGGCGAGCAGACCTTCCATCCCGGTCCTGAAGCGGATACGGTGCTGGACACCGCCGACCGGCCCTGGCAGGTTACCGAAGACGCCCTCATCAGTCCGGACGGTGAAACGGCGCCCCGCGTCAACGGTCACATCGCTTACTGGTTCGGCTGGTACGCTTTTTTCCCCAAAACCCTGGTCTACGGACAGTGAGGCCGCGGCAGCTCAAGGCTTAACGGTAAACCCCTGCTTTTCCAGCTCCGCAATCACTTCCGCCAGGTCCTTACCCTGCCTTTCACAGCCCCGGGGAAGGGTGGTTGCCCGGCCCAGAGTGTTCCTGACCACGGGATTGGCCACGCCGAAAAATCCCATCTCTTTCAGGATACCAATGAGCTCCGGGTAGTCTTCAGTCAGCGCATAGACGCTTTTCTTCAGGTCAATCTCTTTCATCGAGGAGTCTCTTTTCGCCCTCGAGCTTTCTGATTCCGGTGACGTCCTGGGCAACCTCCAGCGTCCCCAGATAGCGCCCCTCTCTGTCCCTGACGGCAAAGAACTGGATATAGAGGAACTTCTCTTTTACGGTGAGCCAGAACTCGTAGCGGTCTTTTTTTCCTTCTTTCAAGGAGGTGATTATCTGTTTCACCGCGTCCACGCTCTGCGGCGGGTGGCAGTTCTCCACGTTACGGCCGATTACCGACCGCGTCCGGCGGAACACCCGGTCTTTACTGTCCGAGAAGAACTTCACCCGGTCTTCATTATCGACATAGGTCAGGTCTACCGGAAGCGTATTTATCAGGTACATCAACTCCGTGACCGGGACCGTTCCGGTGGTGAACGCCACCGAGTTATCCTGAATAACGGGTTCCTCAAGCAGCACCCCTTTAAGCTCTTTCACCAGCGCGCCGGTCTCCTCCGGCTTTTCAATGTAGACATAGCCTATCTCGTCGCTCTCCTGCAGGATGTCCACCCAATCGCTGGCGCCCAGTTTCTCCATCGCGGTGGGGAAAAGGATGTTTTCCTCTTTGAAAATCATCCCCAGGACTTCCTCCAGTAATGGCTCCAGAGTCTGCTGGCTGTAATCGGCAAACTCCGCCGGTTTCTCCAGAGCGTCAATACCCCGGACGGCTTTCTTCAGCATATCCCTCACTTCATTGTCTTTACCCCACATCACCTTGGAAGGGCCGAAGAAGCCCTGTTTCTCCAGGAAGGGGAAAAGGAGCTGCTCCTTGCGCTCGTAGTGAGTCTCTATGCCGCGCAGGTCAAGCAGCATGTCTTTCAGCTTCTTTTTGAAAGCCGGGAAGTCCCCCTTCTCCCGTTTCCCCGCCAGGTCCCGAATGGCGGCAACCAGTTTTTCTATCTCCCGGTTCTCCTGGCGGAAAAGATGAACCGGGTGGGAGGGAAACGTCTCCCCGGAAGCGGCCTTTTCCAGCGCCGATTGAAAGATGAGGGCATGAACGTTGCAAAACTTCTTTATCTCCTCCGGAGAGAGCCCTTCATTAATCAGCGTCTGCTCGATATCGGCTATCTCCGCGGAAGTAATATTGCCGATCTCTTTTTCAAACCGCTGCCGGGCTTCTTCCGCGGATAGACCTTCGTGCAGTTTCAGGATGATGTCCTTCATCACCTCTTTTTTGGTCATCTCACTGGAGCTCCTGCTCATCTTCCTGCCTCCTTAGTTTGATGGGTACCGGGCCCGTTGCACAGCGCGCCACTATTATGTTAGGCTACCGTTCTCCGGGTGTCAATCAGTTTCCGGAAACAGCCTTCCCGGTGAAAACGGAAAGATGAACCGGGCCGGCTTTTCACGGGTGAAATTATCTTTCAGTCCTATTATAATTAAGTATGGCAGCTTCATATATGACCTGCGTCAGGGAGTATCCCCTTTTTCTTAATGAGCGGGGAGGGGTATTTGCAGAGCCCGCCATGCACGGAGGCGGGGAGGTATCATGATATCCCTGTCCAACCTGGCTTTACAGAAAAAAATAAGTTTGCTGGTCCTGGTGGGGCTGGTGGTGGGACTGGGACTCTTCAGCTGGCTGGGCATCCAATCGCTGAGAGAGAGTACGGACCGGGTGCTGGCGGAGCGGCTGACCATCGCCCGTATCATGGCGGACCACCTGGACGAAACATTGACCCACACCCTGACCCACCTGCAGAGCGCGGCTGGTCTGATTGACCGCCTGCCTCCGGGAGAGGGTTTCCACCGGGCAACCGATTCATTAAGGCAGATGTTTGCCGAATCCGGTATCCACATAAACGGCATCATCCTGGCCGATAAAAGCGGTGGCATCGTCCGGGTGGAGCCGGAAGATACCACGCTTACCGGGCCGGATATGTTCCGGGACGCAGAAATAAAGCGGGCACTGGGGGCGGGCCGGCCGGTCATATCCAACCTGGTTGCCAGCCAGCAGATAGAAATGCCGACGATTCTGGCGGCAGCCCCGGTCTACGATGGAGACGGTGACATCATCGGGGTGCTGGCCGCCTCCATTGACGTGGAGCGGTCCGGTCTGGGCAGCTTTGGCCGCAACATCGAGATAGGCGATACCGGCTACACCGAGGTGGTGGACGGCAACGGACTGGTCCTGGCCCGCAGTATGCCCGGTTCTCCGCCGGTGGCTTTCGAAAGGAGCGATCATCCCGGCCGCTTCGCCGAATTGATAGACGAAGGACAGGCGAGTGTCAGGACCTGCCACCGGTGCCACGAGGCGGAGGGGCAGGAGGTGGAAAGGCGCCGTGATGTGCTCGCTTTCGCCCCGCTCAGTTCGGCGACGTGGGGGGTAGCCATCCGCCAGGCGGAAGAGGAAGCCCTTGCCCCGACCCGGCAACTGGAGAGGAGGTTTCTCTTCCTGGGAGCGGCGGTCCTGGTAGGGGCCCTGTTGCTGGCGTGGGTAATGATGCGGGGAATCATCAGGCCGGTCAGGCTCCTCACCGCCGCGGCGCAAAAAGTAGCCGCCGGCAATTTCAAGGCGGCCGTTCCCATCAACCGCCGGGACGAGATAGGTCAGCTCAGCGATGCGTTTTCCACGATGACGGAAGAGCTCTCCATATCAAGAGACGAGCTAATGTCACGTAACGAAGCCCTGTCCGCGCTCAACACCATCTCCGCCACGGTGAGCCAGTCACTAAACCTGAAGCAGGTACTGACCACCGCCCTGGAAAAAGTGCTGGAAGTTACCCGGACCAGTGCCGGCTGCGTGTTTCTCAGCGGTGACGGGGGCCGCCGGCTGGAGGTAGCGACCTGTATCGGGACGTCCAGGTTTTTCGAATGCCGGGAAGCCGGCACGGCGGCCGCCGGTTGCGCCTGCCACCAGACGCTGAAGTGCGGGGAGACACTGCTGGTAAACCACGTCTCGCAGTGTCCCCGGTTCGGTGACGAGACCCTGCAGGAAACCGTTGATTACTTTGTCTGCGTTCCGCTCAAGTCCAGAGACAGGGTGCTTGGGGTTATGAATATTGCCGCAAGCGGGGAGCCCGGCTTCACGGAGGACGATTTCCACCTGCTCGACTCTATCGGCAGCCAGATTGGGCTGGCGATAGAAAACTCAATTCTTTACGAGGAAAGCAGGCAGAAAGAGCAGCTGCGGGGAGAGTTGCTGAACAGTGTCATCAGCGCCCAGGAAGAAGAACGCAAGCGGATTGCGCGGGAGCTGCATGACGATTACGGACAGACCCTGACCAGCGTAATCATGAGCATGGAATCGGTCGAGGAGATGCTCCCGGCGGGGAAATCAAAACTGAAAGAAAAGATAAGCGGCTCCCGGTCACTGGTGGCGCGCGCCCTGGAAGACATGCGCCGTTTGACCTTTGACCTGCGGCCCTCGGTACTGGATGACCTGGGCCTGAGCAGCGCCATCCGGGAATATGCCCAGAACCACCTGGAAGCAAAGGGCATAACGGTGAAATATGAGGGTAACGGTCTGCCGGTGAGACTGCCGGCGGCGGTGGAGACGGCGCTGTTCCGGATTATCCAGGAAGCCATTCATAACATCGCCAAACACGCCGGCGCCACTCAGGTCAGGATGCAACTTTCCCTGAGTGATGGTAATATTACGGCAACAGTGGAAGATAACGGCAGGGGGTTTGACGTAAACGCCGCTCTCAGGACAGATACCGGCCGACAGCCGATGGGCCTCCTGGGTATCAGGGAAAGGACGGCATTGCTCGGAGGCAGCTTTACCATCAGCTCAGAGACAGGGAAAGGAACTCGCCTGAAAGTGGAAATACCGGCGGGCCTATCCGCTTCCGGTCCCGGTGGCGGGAAAGAGACCGGGTAAACGGTTTTGAAGGAGGTACGGCGATGGGCAAGATACGGGTACTGATTGCCGACGACCACGTGCTGGTCCGGGAAGGACTGCGGACACTCATCGAGGCGCAGCCGGATATCGAAGTGGTTGCCGAGGCCACCAACGGCGAAGAGGCGGTACGGCTAGCGGAGGAGGCCATTCCGGATATCATCCTGATGGACATCACCATGCCGGGGACAAACGGCCTGGAGGCCACCCGCCGGATAAAACGGGACCAGCCGGAGATAAAAATCCTGGTACTGACCATGCACGAGAGCGACGAGTATTTCTTTAAAATACTGGAAGCCGGGGCGTCCGGCTATTTCATCAAGGGAGGGTCTTCCAACGAGCTTATTTCCGCCATACGGACGGTCTGCCGGGGTGAAGCCTTCATCTATCCGACGATGGCGAACAAACTTCTCAGCGATTATATGAAGCGGGTACAGACCGGACAGGATGAAGAGAGGTATGACGGCCTGACGAAAAGGCAGAGAGAAATCCTCAAGCTCATCGCTGAAGGGCACACCAATCAGGAGATTGCTGACCTGCTGGTGCTCAGCGTGGCCACCGTGCAGACCCACCGCGCCCACATAATGTCCAAACTGGAATTTCGCAGTCGCACCGAACTCATCAAGTACGCCATCCGGCACGGTTTTATCCGGCTGGATACTTAGTTTCAAGTATCCCCCCTACAATTTTCCGTTACGTCAGTTTCCGCAAGATACACACTCCACAGTACGCAGGTTCCCCTGTGCTCAGGATTTCCCGGCCCCGCGTTCCGTGCTAACCTTCCGGATATAAACCAGAGGAGAGCGCCCGGAGAGGTGTCATTATGCCAAAGCAGTTTGCCAGGGTAATCGTGGCTTCAGAGCATCCCAGAATGCGGTACCGGTTGAAAGAGCTGGTGGAGGACGAGCCGGGGACGGTGGTTATCGGGCAGGCGGAAAACGCGGCCCGGGCGCTGGCTCTCGCCCGGAAGCTGAGGCCTGACTTTGCCGTCATCGATAGCTATCTTCCCCATGTGGTGGGAATGGATACCATTCCGTTATCACGTGCCGGCGGCCTGGACACGGCCCAGGTCATCTCTGAAGAGATACCGCACGTCAGAGTGATACTGCTGACCAACGCGGAAAAAGGGATACCTCCCGGCAGCAGTTTCAGGCAGGATGTCGCCCTGTCCTACGCGCGCAAAGAGCTGGAAGCCAGCGTTCCACTCAAGCTGCGGGAGCTTTACTGCGATACGGTAAAGCCCTGCTCGCTCGTCTTCGCCAATATCGAACCGCTGGCCCGGCCTTCTGACCGGGGAAAACTGGCGGAGATAAGCGGCACCGCTATTTTCCTGGGAGGCATCGGGGTTCTGGCCGGGCTGGGGCTTATTGCCACCCTGGTGCTGGCCCGGGCGGGGGGAATTATCGCGCTGGCCGGGGGCGCGGCCATGCTTTTCGGAATCGCCGGTAAACTGATTGCCGCGGTACGCTCCCGTTCCGCTCCGGGCGGGAATACCGGCGGCAGGTAAAACGGACCTAACCCCGCGGCAAAAGTCCGCCACGGCAAAGGCGCGGCAGAAAGGCCGAGACAGGCAGGAATGAACGCAGCGCAAGTTCTCCACAGGTGTCCGGTTTTTGCCGAACTTACCCGCTACGAGCTGGGCAAGATAGCCGCTTTTGCTGCCCATAGAGAGTACGCCGCCGGAGACACCATCTGCTGGGAGCAGGACAGTGCGGAAGAGCTCCTGGTGCTCGAGAAAGGGAAATTGGCGCTGCAAATGACGGTTCCGGCCACGCCCACGCAGAAAGCAAGGCAGGTAACCGTGGACGTGATTACCGACAATGAAGTGGCCGGCTGGTCGATAGTCGTCGAGCCGTTCGTCTACACTTTTACCGCCATCTGTCTCCAGAACACTTCCGTGGTGGCCATTAACGGCGCCCGGCTCCGGGAGCTATTCCGGAGGGACAGTCAAACAGGCTACAAGGTGATGAAGGGGCTTATCAGTGTGGTGGCGGCGCGGCTGGACGATACCCGGCGCCTGCTGCTGAGCGAACGGATGCAAACCCCCCGGGAAGATTGACCTCTTCCCGCGCGACAAAAAAAGACGCTGGTGCGGAGAAGACACGGCGGTTTGGAGGTAGAGTGCCGTTTCCTTCGAAGTCAAGGAAAGGTTGAAGTCATGAGTATAAACCGGCGGGAGTTTATCAAGCGGGCGGTCGGCGCCGTGGGACTAACGGCAGCGCTTTCCTCGCCGCTGATGCCGGTAATCAGAAAAGCGCGGGCGACCGGGGACGATAGCGAAGGCGCCCCGCCCGAGAAAAAAAGAAAGTGGGTGATGGTCATCGACCTGAAAAAGTGCGATGGCTGCATCGGGCTGGGGATACAGCCGCAATGCATGAAGGCCTGCATCCAGGGGCACTACGTTCCCAAGGGGCAGAAGTGGATAGAGATTTTTGAAGATGACCTTCCCGGAGGCGGCACCTATTTCCTGCCCACTCCCTGCTACCACTGCGATAATGCGCCCTGCGTTAACGTTTGCCCGGTGGCGGCCACCTACCACACCGAGTCCGGGGTTGTCCTCATTGACCAGCGGCGCTGCATCGGCTGCCGGATGTGCATGGCGGCCTGCCCCTACCACCGCCGTTTCTTTAACTGGGGCACTCCGGAGCTGCCCCCAGAGGCGGCTCTGGCCGAGTATTCCCCGGAACACCAGGTGCCGGCGATAAAGGGAACGGTCATGAAATGCGATTTCTGCCCTGACATGATGCAACAGGGCAGATTACCCTTTTGCGTAACCGCCTGTCCCCGGAAGGTGCTCTACATGGGCGATTTAACGGACGACCTTGCCTCCAACGGGGCGGAGGTGGTGAAACTTTCCCGGTTTCTCGGTGATAACGATGCCTTCCGTTACAAGGAGGGCCTGGGTACCCAGCCCAACGTCTATTATCTGCCCGGACACGGGCAGCTCTCCGGCAGAAAGCCCGAAGACGGGCGTGATCTCTTCCCTACCACCTGGGACTGGGGAGGAAAAGGCTACGACCGAACTTTTAATTTCTGGCCGCCAGGGGAGGCGGAATAATGAGACCGCGGGTGGAGAGCGAAAGTCAGCGCCTGGAACGGACGGTGCTCAGCCCTCTGGAGCGGACGGGGACAGCTTACTACGTTTTTATTTTATTTCTGCTGGGCGTAGTGGCCCTGGGGGTATACGCTTACATTACCCAGATTTATTACGGTCTGGTAGTCACCGGGATGCGGGACACGGTCTTCTGGGGGCTGTACCTGGTAAACTTCGTCTTCTTTATCGGCATCAGCCACGCCGGAACGCTCATTTCCGCCATTCTCCGGGTGACCAATGCCGGCTGGCGGACTCCCATCACCCGCATGGCGGAATTGATAACGGTGGTGGCGATATCCATCGGCGCCCTGATGCCGATTATCGACCTGGGACACCC
The DNA here is from genome assembly GCA_964615345.1 of uncultured Dehalococcoidaceae bacterium. GTDB lineage: Bacteria > Chloroflexota > Dehalococcoidia > Dehalococcoidales > RBG-16-60-22 > JACZSH01. The sequence continues at coordinate 57,778 of CAZTMR010000003.1, forward strand.
GGAGCGGGTGTGGCACCTTATCGCCTACGGGCGCTTCCAGTCGCCGCTGCTCTGGGACATAATCTCCATCACTTCTTACCTGACCGGGAGCCTTATCTATCTTTACCTGCCGCTCATTCCTGACTTTGCCCTGATGCGGGACCGGCTGGCGCGGAGCACCTCTACCCTGAAGCGGAAGGTTTACTCCCTGCTGGCGCTCGGCTGGAAGGACACCCCCGAGCAGCGGCACCGGCTGGAGAAGGCTATCGGCATTATGGCGGTCACCATAATTCCCATCGCCGTTTCCGTTCACACGGTGGTCTCTTACGTTTTTTCGATGACCCTGCGCCCCGGATGGGACAGTACCGTCTTCGGCATTTACTTCGTCATCGGGGCCATCTTTTCCGGCATAGCTTCCATCCTCATCGTCATGGCCATCTTCCGCAAGTTTTTCCACCTGGAGGAATACATTACCGAGCGTCACTTCAAAAACCTGGGCACCCTGCTCCTGGCCACGCTGCTCATTTACCTTTACCTTACCCTCGGCGAGTACCTGACGGTGGGTTACAAGCTGGAAACGGAAGAGGAACACCTGCTCACCCTGCTGATGGTGGGGAAGAACGCTTTCTGGTTCTGGTCATTTATCATCGGCGGGCTGGTAATACCGGGGGCGCTGCTGCTGGCCCGCCGCGGGCCGGTCATCACCAGGGTGGTCACGGCTTCCGCGCTGGTAAACGTGACCATGTGGATAAAGCGGTTCGTCATCGTCATCCCTTCTCTCCAGGTGCCGTTGATGCCTTTCGAGTTTGGCAGCTACACCCCGACCTGGGTTGAGTGGTCCATAACCGCGGCCGCTTTTGCCGCCTTTATCCTGATTTTCGCCATTTTCGCCAAGCTGGTGCCGCTTATTTCCATCTGGGAGGTGGCGGCAGAAAGCAAGGCCACCCCGGTAAGCCGCCTGAGCTCGCTCATCGAGCGCCTGGGGATGGCGCCGGGAGAAATCGAAAGCCTGGTAAACCGGCTTATCACGGAAAGGGGCGGGCGCCGGGAGAGGTGAAAATGTATCCCGGGCCGTAATCCGGCCCGGTGAACGGAGACGAAAAAAGTGTCAAAGGTCAAATCAGGGCTTGCGGCATTGCTGGTGGCGTTTTTGTTCTGGGTGATGGCGGCGGCGGTTCTGGCCCAGGAAGAAGTGCCGGCGCCCTACGCCGGACAGGAAAACCCCTTTGCCTGGGATGAAGAAACGGCTATCTCCGCCGGCCAGGAAATCTACAAGAAGTCATGTCTGGGCTGCCACGGCATTGCGGGTGACAACCTTGCCGGGGCCGATTTCAGCGACGCCGATTACGCCCGCCAGTTAAAAGGCAGGCCAGATTTTTCCTTCTGGATTATCAGTGAAGGAGCGCTGGAGAGGGGTATGCCGCCTTTTAAGTCATCCCTCTCCGGAGAAGAGCGGTGGCAGCTGATAACTTATTTGCCTGCGCTGGCCGCGGCGGAGCCTCCGCCCGAAGCAAAAGAGGACGGGGCAAAAGAAACGCCGGAGACACCTTCCCCGGCGCCGGAACAGCCGGGGGAAGAGAAAGCAACCGAACCAAACACCCTGGCGATGGCGGCACCGGAACAGGTGGCCGCCGGAGAGCCGTTGATGGTCACCGCCTACCTCCGTGACGGTGAGGAAAAGCCGGTCAGCGGCGCCGAGGTAACCTTTTTTATCGAGGTGAACTTCTTTACCCGAGACCGGGTGGAGATAGGGCGGGCGGAGACGGACGAAGACGGAATGGCCGTTCTCCATTACACTCCCCGCCCGACGGGAAACCTGCAAATAGTTGCCCGCACCGGGGAAGCCGAGACCTCGGTACCACTGCGAGTCACCGGGGGTGACGGACCGCACCGGGCAGCGGAACTGGGCGTTCCGCTGCCCGCCCCCGGGGAAGAGGTGTTTATCGGCCCTGAATCTTCCCGGTTCCTGGATGAAAGCAGCAGCGCCCCCACCAGCGCCCTCCGGCTGCCCGGCGGTATCCTTTCCTGGCTCCTGCTGGTTATCTTAACGGTAGCTCTCATCTGGTTTACCTATTTTCGCGTCGTCTACCAGATGTACCGGCTCCCGGTGCTCCGCGATATCAGAGATACTGACACCAGGCTGTTGCCCAGAATAGGGATGGTTGTTGTAGTAGTCATCGGCGCCACGCTGGTGCTGATGATACTGACGGGGCCGTACAGCCATTTCCACACGCTTCCCTGACCGGGCCGGATAAGGAACCCCGATGCCGCCGCCGGCCCTCTTTTCCCCGGGATACCCTCCCGAGTTCACCGTATGACGGTGAAAAACACACAATACTTTCATTCCATCTTCATAATACCTTCATATCTGCCTGTTATTCTGAGAGTGTACGGGGGAAGCCGGGGATGAGCCAAAACCGCCGGGGCTGCTTACCGGCAATAATATTCACCTCCCGCACAGCGATAGAAAGAAGAAGAAAGAGGAGGAAACATTATGAAAAAGCTACTGGTTATCGGTTCACTGGTGCTGCTGGGGCTTCTGGTTATCGGCTCCGCGTTCCCGGTCCTGGCGCACACGGAAGACTCTGAGGGAACGGTCGCCCCCGGCGGCATCTCTGAGAGCCATCCCACCGTGGTGAGGCTGGCAGAAGTCCTGGGGCTGACCCCGGAGGCACTCGCTGGCCTTCTCCAGGAAGGAAATAACCTTTCTGAAATTGCCGCCGAACAGGGCGTAGCCGAAGAGGCGGTGCTGGAAACAATCCTGGCCCCACACACCAGCCAGATAGAACTGCGCCTGGAGTACGGATACCTCACCCAGGAACAGGCGGATGCCATGCTGGCCGAGGCAGAAGAGCACGCCCGGTTACTGCTGGAGCGGGACTTCTCGACTGTCGCGAGTTACGGCGACCGGGAAGAGATGGAGGAGTACTGCGGCGGGATGATGAGCGGCTGGGGCGGCCCGGCCGGGTTTGACGGCGGTATGCCACACCACGGTTACGGGATGATGGGTTACGGCGGAGGTCACGGGATGATGGGAAGCTGGAGCAGCCCGGCGGACGGATGGGAAGAAAGTCCCCGCTTCCGCAACTATGAGGAAACCGGCCGGGGAGGCTGGGGCGGCATGATGGGACGCTTCGGGAATAACCTCACCCCCGGGAGCCGGGGTGGCGGCAATATGATGGGCTGGTAAATACCGGCCGGTCAGGGCAAGACAGTAAACAAAGCTTGAAGCGGCGGCCGGGGTGTATGTCCCGGCCGCCGCTTTTTTGCATAGTTCAAAAAGTAATTGTATGCTGGTATTGACTGGTGTTAAACAGATTGGAGCGACGCAAAAGTGGTCAGGGGCACGATACTGGTAGTGGACGATGAACCGAAGATGGTAGACCTGGTGCGCGCCTACCTGGAACGGGACGGCTACCGGGTGGCCGAGGCGGGGGACGGACGCCAGGCCCTTGAGGTCTTCCGTAAGGTGTCACCAGACCTGATTGTCCTTGACCTGATGCTGCCGGAAATGGACGGTCTGGAAGTGTGCCGGGAGATACGCCGGACATCAGACGTACCCGTCATTATGCTCACCGCCCGCGATGACGACGCGGACAAGCTGATAGGGCTGGAAATCGGCGCCGATGACTACATCACCAAGCCCTTCAGCCCCCGGGAGCTGGTGGCGAGGGTGCGGGTGGTGCTGCGCCGGGTCCGGCCGGAGACGCCGGCCCGGCCTGAAGGGCGGCTGGTCCACGGCGAACTGGTGCTCGACCAGGAACGGGTGGAAGTGAGCTGCCACGGGCAACCGCTGCCGCTTACCCTGACCGAATTCCGCATCCTGGCCGCCCTGGCGGCTTCACCCGGGCGGGTGCTTTCCCGTTCCCGGCTGCTGGACGCGCTGGGAGAGACCTACGAAGGTTACGAGCGCACCATAGACGTCCACATCAAGAACCTGCGGCGCAAAATGAATGCGGCCGGCGCCGGGAAGGGCTGTAGCATCGCCACCGTGCACGGTCTGGGCTACAAGCTTCAGGAGTCACCGGATGTTTAGCTGGTTGAAGCCAGACCGGTTATCGGTGAGGCTTGGCGCGGCTTTCCTGCTGGCCGCCCTGGCCGGAATCGGTCTGGTGGCCGTGCTGGCTTACCAGAATACTTCCAACGAGTTCAATTCGTTTTTGGCTCACGTGGAGGCGATGGAGCGGGCGATGGGGGGCGGAATGATGGGCGGAATGATGGGCAGCCGGGCTTTTCTCCAGGCACAGCGGGACTTCCTGGACAGCCTGGGGCAGACGCTCCTTATCGCCGGAATTTCCGGCGCGCTCCTGGCGATAATTCTCAGCGGCCTGTTCGCCCGGCAAATCGTGAGACCCCTGGATAAAGTGGCCTCCGCGGCGCGGCGCGTGGCGGGAGGCGATTTCAATCAACGGGTGGAAATCAGCGGTTCCAGTGAAATCGCCGAGCTGGGACAGTCCTTCAATACCATGGCGGCAACTCTGAGCCATGACCGCGAAACGCGACAGAAAATGGCGGCTGACATCGCCCACGAGCTGCGCACACCCCTTTCCATATTACAGGGCAACGTAGAGGCGATGCTGGACGGAGTTATGCAGACGGACCGGAAAAACCTGGAGTCACTGCACCAGGAGACGGCGCACCTGACCCGGCTGGTGGAAGACCTGCGCATCCTTTCTCTGGCCGAAGCCGGACAGCTCAGCTTTCAGCCGGTGAGCACCGATATGAGGAAACTCGCCGGGCAGATTACGGAAACGTTCCGTACCCGTTTCTCTCAAAAGAACATCAGGTTTTCCCTGGAAACCCCGGATGACCTGCCTCCGGCGCTGGCGGACCCGGACCGGACGGCGCAGGTACTGCGCAACCTGCTCAACAACGCCCTCCAGTACACGCCGGAAGGAGGTCAAGTAACGGTGAAGCTGACCCCGGAGCAGGAGAGTATTACCATCTCGGCACGGGACAGCGGCTCGGGTATCCCTGCCGAGCACCTGTCCCGTATCTTTGACCGTTTTTACCGGGTTGACCGTTCCCGCCGGCGCAGCACGGGGGGCTCCGGCCTGGGGCTGGCCATAGTGAAACAGCTCACGGAGGCACAGGGCGGCCGGGTGTGGGCGGAAAGCGAACCGGACCAGGGCAGCTCTTTCTTCGTCCGGCTGCCACGGGCAGACCGGTAAAAAACCTTCCCCCGGTTATTCCCTGGTCACCGGCTATCTTTGCCGGCGCACCAGATAGTGCCCGATGAGAAAGCCTAGGCTACCCAGAACAAAGAGCATGGCCAGGATGACCAGCTGCAGGCTGCCCAGGAAGCTGCAGGCCCCGGGGATAACAAAGAGGACCAGCAGGCCCGCCACCAGGCTGGAAACGGCCAGGAAACCGCCGGTCAGCCGGAGCAGCTCTCTGCCCGTGGTGTTGGGGTTGAACGCAGGATTCAGGGTTACCATAGGGCTACCTCCCTTGCTTGTCTATCTTCAAGCACGGTTAAAAACTGAACCTTCTTCTTTCCGGCGCTTTAGCGGTTTCCTCCCGCCACGGCGGCAGCAGATAGGCGATAACCGCCAGAAGAACGAAAGGGAACAGCGTCAGCGTTACCGCGGTAACTATCCCCTCCAGCCCCAGCAGGGGCGGGGTATAGCTGGTGAACCCGCGCAGGCTTTTTGACATCAGCTGCCCGCCGATGACCACATTCCAGCGCATGGCAAACACGCCGATAAGCACCAGGACCGAGGTCAGCGCCCGGATAAACGTTTTGTGGCGGGCCTCCAGGTCAACGATTTCCACGCCACCCAGGACGATTAGAGGCAGCAGGGCGCCGAGCAGGAACTGGATGCCAAAGTAGCTCACCCCGATAACTTCGGTTATCAGGCGGGAGACTATTTCCCAGCTTTCTTCGGCCTCGTAGAGCATGGAAAATACTTCCAGCCCTTCCAGCACCACGTTGATGCTCAGGAAGCCGAGCAGCCAGAGGGACATAAACCGCAGGGCGTCATGGTCCAGCCGGGCTTTCCTGATTCTGGTTACCAGGACGTAGAGGACAATGAGCAGGGCGATGCCGGAGACGGTAGCTGACATCAGGAAGATGACCGGCATCAGCGGAGTTGACCACCAGGGGTTGGCCTTGATTGCCCCGAAGATAAAGCCCACGTAGCCGTGGAGCAGAAAAGCGGTGGGGATTCCGATGAAAGCAAGCACTTTAATAATTTTTTCGTCAACGGCGCGTGCCCGTTCCGATATCCGGTACACGCCCAGGGCGAGGACGGCGTAAATGGTTTTCAGAGTGCCCTCGCTGGAATGGTAGTAACGCACGATGTCTTCCCGGAAAACCAGCCAGACTTCACCCGTCACCATCAGCAGGTAGAAAAACCAGATGTAACCGAAAGCGGACATCGCCGAGTTCAGGTTCGGCGTCAGGAACATCTCGAAAGCCCTTTCCGGTCGGCCCAGGTGGATGGTCAAGGGCAGGGGGGTTACCAGCAGAAAAGCCAGCGCCGTAACCAGTGAAAAACGGGCGACGGGCTCCAGCCTTTTCAGCCCGAAGACGTGGTAAAGCGAAGAGACGATGAAAGCGCCGGCCACCAGGCCGGTAATATAAGGATAGATGACGATAAGCAGGTCCCACTCGATGACGCCTTCGTTAGGGTAAATGAATCCCGCCACGACCTAATGCACCCCCTTTTCGAAGCCGATATAGTAGACCTTGGGTTCGGTGCCCAGGTCCGGTTTCAAGACGTAGACGCGCTTTTCCCGGAGCACCGTTTTCACCACGCTCTGCGGGTCACGCAGGTCCCCAAACGCTCTGGCGCCCACCGGGCACGCTTCCACGCAGGCCGGCAAAAGGCCCCGGCTTATCCGGTGGTAACACCAGGTGCACTTATCAACGACCCCCTCTTCCGGCAGGAAAAATCTCGCGCCGTAGGGGCAGGCCTGAATGCAGTAGCGGCAACCGATACAGTGCTCCCGGTCAATCAGGATTACGCCGTCATCGGTCAGGTAGGTGGCACCAACCGGGCACACCTTCACACAGGGAGGGTCGTCACACTGGTTGCACAGCTTGGGGATGAAAAAACTTTTCCGGATATTCAGCCCCCGGTATTTGGCGTTCATATGCTCGGCGGCAAACCCGTCCCGGCCGCCGTTGGGCGAGTCCACGAAGATTTCTCCGTCCTCGGTAATGATGTATCTTTCCACCCAGGTGCGGTTGAACTCCGGTTCCCAGGGGACCCCGTTTTCCAGTTTGCAGGCGACGACACAGCGCCCGCAGCCGATGCATTTCTCGTTATCACAGACAAAGCCCCAGTAATGCTTCTCCCAGCTTTCCTCCCCTATCTTCGCCGGGCCCAGAGAACTCGGGCCATCCTGGGCCTGCGCCGTGTTCCGGCGCAGGGACGGCACCGCGCCGGCCACGGCTCCCCCGAGCAATCCGGCCGAACCGAGTTTGATAAAGTCCCGCCGCGTTATTTTCATTTTTCCTCCCTCAGGTCCCGCTGTGACAGCCGGTACAGGTGTCACTGGTGCGTCCGGAGTGGTCTTCCGGCACGGCCAGGTCTCCCGCGGAATGGCACATCAGGCAATCTTCCCGCCCTTCCAGGTCATGCGGTATCCGGGTGGGCCCGTCAGCGGTCTCTGCTGGCTCCGGAACCATCTCCGGAACCGGAGAAGGCGTTACCGGGGCGGACGCCACCGGTGCGGCTATTTTTACTTCCGCGGGCTGGTGACAGATCTGGCAGGAAACGCTTTTCCGGCCGATATGGTCTGCCGGAAAAGGCTTGATAGCGCCGGAGTTGTGGCATTCCAGACAGTCTTCCCTTCCCTCCAGAGAATGGGGGATGTGAGGCAGTTCCAGGCCCCTGACTTCTTCCGGTCCGTGGCAGGTGAGACACTCCGTACGCCCTTCCAGGGTATGGGGAACGATGGGCGGGGGCTCTTCCCAGAACTCGTGTTTACCGTGGCAGGACTGGCACTCGGCGCGGTCCTCCAGGGAGTGGGGGACCTGGGGCGGCATCCCTGCTCGCGGTTCGTGCGGGTCATGGCAGCTGACACATTTTTCACCGTGACCCATCTCCGCCATATCCACCTGGGGAAAACCGGCGGGACGGGAAACAAGCCGGGCATGGCAGGTGCCGCAGAGTTCCCGCTCCGTACTCAGCCTGAGCGGTGCGCCCGTATCCAGATGTTCCCGGGCCGGGCCGTGGCAGTTTTCACAGCTCACAGTCTGGTGGTCCCCTTTTTGCCACATGGCATAATTTTCCTGGTGGCAATCAGCACACAGTGAAGAACTGGCGAACTGCATCGGCAGAGCGGCCCATTCATGCCGGTTGGCTTCTTTATCCGGCTGGTGAAAACCGTAATCGGCCAGGGTATCCGGCACCGGCATCACTCTCAGGCCGATGAAAACGAAGCCCAGCACCGCCGCCAGCAAAAGGCCCGCCCTTTTCAAATGCGTCATCTATCAGCGTCTTCCCGCCTTTACTTTTTCCGGGTTACCCGGCGGCTATTTCCCGCTCAGCCGGGAAAGACCGGAGAGGGCATTCTGGATGTCTACCGT